>CATMRH010000027.1 GCA_950073955.1 uncultured archaeon
TTTTGACAATTAAAATATTTTTTGGCTCATTCCAAAATTTTTTATTGTAGATTTGAAAAACAGGATCACCCTGTGAGGAATTTACTTCTTCTAAAACAGAAAAGATGGGACCATTTCTTCTTTTATTTCTTTCAAGAAGTACTTTGTCCATTTCTTCTTGAAAAACATACAAACCTTGATGAGTTCCATTAATATAAAAATCAAAAAATGACACGAGCATTTGCGACTGCATTTTAACAATAATAAATAAAAGCACAAAAATGAAATACGACATCATTGTTTTAGGAAGTGGCCCTGGGGGATATGTAACCGCAATTAGAGCTTCACAATTAGGGCTTAAAACTGCTATTATTGAAAAAAATTCTAAACTTAATTTTGATTCTTTCATTAAATTGCATTTGCAAACTGAATTTCATGTATTTATGATTGGTTTTTTGCCAGGATTACCATTTTTAGGAAAAATGAAGATTAATTCTAGTATTCCTAGAAGATTGTCACCTCGTTTACAAGTACCATCAGGCTCAGTTGGAATTGTTAATAATTTATGTGTAATTTATCCTAATGATTCTCCAGGAGGATGGAATATAATAGGTAAAACCAAAAAAAAATTATTTAATTTTAATACAATTTTTTTTTACGAATTTTAGAACTTTTTTCTTCTAGTTGTTTAATTTTTGAAACAAACGCAGGAACTAATTTAATTTTAGAAAGAGATTCTATAGATAATTTTACAGTATTAGTATCCAAAGAGATGTTAGATTTTGGAAGATCTTTGTCAGCCCAAAACTTCATGACCTTGTCTTCAAGTTTAAAATCACGAAAACCGGCAGGGAATTTTTTTGTAATATGATCTAATAAAGAACGATCTTTAAAGACAACTCTAGGTTCAAACAGTCTGTTTTCATCACTGTAAACATTTTCAAATAAATTTCCAGAAATTTCGTCTGAAAGTAATTCCATCTTTGAAATTTTTCTCATTAATTCCAGAAAATGTAGAAATTCGTGTGCCAAAATTGCATGAATTGTTCCTTTGAGCCCATAAGCAACCAAAGGTGCAGAAATCTGGATTACAACCTGAAATTTTTCTTCAAACATAACAGGAATTGTTCTTGCAAACAAGATTCCAAACTCATAAGAATTTGGGTTGGGGGATGATATTACAAGAGAAGGTTCCACATAAGCAGTGGGAAATTTAATTCCTGAGGCTTTTTCAATTCTATTTATTCCTGCAACAGTAATAGGAAATCGTTCTATTGTAAGATCATATACATCATCAGGAATAATTCCTTTGGTGTGTGCTTCTTTAAAACGTACTAATGGATCCAATGTTCCTACTCGACAATTTTGTATCTAAAAAGGTTGATTTAGTTAAGATCTAGGTTTTCCAGATTTTGCTTTCTTTTTTCTACGTCTATCAGCCGTTTGATCAGCATGTCTTTTGTGTTTATTTTTTTTTCTTATTGGCATATTTTTTTACGATTTCAGTGCTAGATAATTGTTATCATTATACTTGGATATCAAGAAAATCAAATTGTTGGCATATACACGATGTATTAAGAATTTGAGAAATTCCAGGGGAGACATCATCACTATTCACAAATCTCTTTACTGGAAATCCCCCTTCAGCTATGATAAACAAGGTAAAGGCATTACTAGAATTCTTTTTGTATTTCACAGAGAAAATTTTCTTTTCAGAACGTTTTCCAGATTTTTCATAAACTACTATAGGATGTTTTTGGAGATCTTTTAATTTTTTCAGATTTTTTGAATCAATTTTGCCTTCAGTGGAAATTTTCAGTTCTATTGATGATTTGAATTTAAGAGGATTTTTGGGAGATTCTGGGACAATTTTGAGATTGGTGATTTTGAGAAAATCAAATGTCATCGAAGTTAGTTTCGAATTTCTTTTAAGAGGATTTTTAATTTTAACAAAAAATGGTCTGCCAGTACCTAAAACTAGACTAGATTTGTCTTCACCACCAATCCATGTAAATTTAGCAGTAGAACCACCAAATTTTTTAAAAAGGAATTGAGAAATTATTCCTTCAATACTATCAAATTCAGAGATTCCATGAAAATGGCAAGTTCTGCATCCTTTCCCAAAACAATTTTCACAAGACTTTTGCTTTTGTGAAATTCCTCTTAGGGGTTTGATATATCTTCCAGAAAGAAATATGGATTTTGAACGTATTTGACAAGATTCATCTTTCAGGTTTATTGTAAAAGTTACATCTGGATCCAGAAAATCAACAGTTTTTTTTGTTTTTCTAGAAAATAATTTTCTTAATTCTTTGGAGATGTCAGTCTTCACGCTATCAATTCCTTTTAGTTTGTATTTTGAACGAATGTAATCATCCCTATCAATGATAGAAGGTTTAATCATAGCCCCCACACTAAATGATGAAAAAGAATAATTTGACGAGACATCAAGCATCAATTTTAAAAAACGATTTAGATTATCAAATAGATTTTTACAGATATAGCACTTTTGAATAGAGTTTGTATTTTTTCCAAGTTTTTTGCCAAGAAGTTTGTTTGATGAAAGATGCAATTGTTTTGAGAATAATCTGCCTAAACAGTTGTCACACAATTCATATTTTTTTAGAATTTGATTTGCAACAGGGATGATTTTTTGATAATCAGACATGTTAGAAGAAAGTGTTGTTTGTAAAATTATCCTAATCCCATTTTTCTAAGTGTGCCTTGCATTTGGCGTCCTTTCGAAGATTTCATCATATTCTTGGAGTTTTTGTAATTTTTGATAAGTTCTTTAACTTCACCTTCTGGCCATCCAGAGCCGCGAGCGATTCGTTTGATTCTTGATGAGTTAAGCAAGTCCAGGGGATTGGCTTTTTCAGCTTTGGTCATACTTTGAATGATGTATCGCCATTTTTCTACTCTACCTTCCATCTGATCTAGTTGATCTTCTTTTACCATTCCTGACATTCCAGGCATACTCTCAAGAATTCCTTTCAGTGAGCCTACTTTGGTAACTTCTTCTAACTGAAATAAGAAATCCTCCATGTTCATTTTTCCACTAGAGATTCTTTTCATTCTTACATCATCACCTTCATCTTCTAATCGTTTTGCCAAATCTAGTACTGCTTGAATATCACCCATTCCAAGTAATCGTCCAACAAATCGTGTAGGAGAGAATTTTTCTAAATCATCAATTCGCTCACCAGTACCAATGTACATTATTTGTGCACCAGTAGCTGCAGATGCTGCAAGTGCACCACCACCTTTTGCGGAACTATCCAATTTTGTAATTATTACACCACCCACAGGGATAGTTTTGTGAAATGCTTCTGCTTGACTGTAGCATTGTTGTCCAATGGTTCCATCTATTACAAGTAATGCTAAATCAGGTTCTGTAACTTTGTTAATTCTAGCCATCTCTTCAAGCAAGTCTGTTTCTTCTTTGTGTCGTCCTGCAGTATCAATTAGAATAACATCTAATGGTTGTCCTGCAAAATGTTTTAATCCATTTTTTACAATGTTAGGAGAATCTTTGTTGTTTTCTTCACCATATACTTCAACACTTGATTTTTCACACATTGTTTTGAGTTGAACTAGTGCTCCAGGTCTATAGGTATCAGCACCTACTACTCCTACTTTGTATCCTTGTCTAGTCAAAAATTTGGCAAGTTTTGCAGTAACCGTAGTTTTACCACTACCTTGAATTCCAAGTAAAATTATTTTGTTTTGTTTACCAGGTTTAAACTCAAAATCAGATTCATTTCCTAGTAATTTTGAAAGTTCGTCATAAAGTATCTTTATAATATGATCCTTACGTGAAAGGCCTGGAGGAGGAGTCTCATTTAGTGCTCGTTCTTCCAGTTGTTTTGTAATTTCAAGAACCAATCTGACATTTACATCAGATTGTAACAATGCCCTTTGAACATCTTTTGAGAGTTCTTTGATTAGTTCTTCATCTATGCCTGAAGACTTTACAATCTTCTTGATTGCAGCACCTAAACTCTCCTTAAGTCCATCAAGCATTGTAATTCAATTCCGCATCCATTATTTCAAACCTTCCTCTATACCCATCCCATATTTTTTTGGTTTGATTGATTTTGACCGAATTTGAAAAGAGAGGACAATTAACCACAAATGTTTCTGCTTCGCCTCCTTCAAAGTTTAAGTTGAATCCAAATTTGTCAGACAAATGCTTTAAGGTGTCAATATCAGATTTTGATATTGTCTTTCCTAACCAAGTGTCATCTAAGCCATCAGAAGACACTGTTATCATTATAAAAACAAAGTTAGAGTCTAGTAAATCATTCATGTATTGTTCCGGTTCAGTACCCCATAATGGTGAAACTGCAATCAAGTCTAATTTTGAACAAAGAGTTTCAAATTTTTCTTTTTGAAATTGGCTTTTAATTCCACCATGAACCAATCCTTCAATATGAAATTGTTCTTTAGCGTTTTTCAATAAAGTCTCTAGTGCAAATAATTCATCATCAGTTTCATCAGATGTAGAATGAATAGTTAATTGAGGAATTTTCATAGATTCGGATTGTAATTTTGTCCATTGCAAATTGGGATGATGTAGTAAATGACTTTCTTCGGATTTTGTAAAGACACTTAGAAGACACGTAACCTCATGTCCTTGTTTTTGTGCCAGGTAGATAGCATAAGTGCTGTCTTTTCCACCTGAAAAAAGAGAACCTAGATTCATGATCTAAAAAATATTCAATTCAACAAACTTTTGAAATTTGTTGAAAAGAGATGCTTCATTACTCATAATCCTCATCAAAAGTCAGACGGCTTTTCCGCTCATCATCAGCATCCACATTAACTCTTAATGCGCATGATTTTAGTTTTATCCATAACAACCCAATACTCGACATTTTGCCCATTCTGTAATTTGCCTTTAACTTCATCATCAATCATAGCTACATCAATTGTCTCAAATGTTTCAGAGTCCATTACTTGGACGGTATCACCATTAATTGAGATGATTTGACCAATTTTCTTGTTAATCAATGGGATGTGAATTTGCATGCTGACGGGCCCTACATGAGGTCTTTTTTGACCATCAAAAATTCCCTGGCCAACAATTCTTGCTTTGGCTGAACCATGTTTTCCGGGTTTTGATGTATCATATTCAACAATTCTACATGGTTCTCCACTTGGTTGATCAGAATGTGGTAATAGAATGTAAGAACCGATTTTCAAAGAACCGAGATCTGAAGGTTTGCTCATGCAAAAACAGTTTTTCGTCGAATATTTAACTTTTCTAATTGATAACAGTCTTAATTAAAATCAGAATCTATTCTTCGATAGCAGTTTGTATCAATGGTTTTATTTTCATAATCATTTTAAAAAAATCTTCGTTAGGTTCAATACTTGCAACAAGTAAGTTGCTATTATCTATTGGAACGCTGATTAAAGTAACTTTGTCATATTCTAAAACGGAAGATCTCTCAAAACCAAGTTCGTGGGATAGATTTTGAGATTTCTCCCATTCCCACATTGAATAATGAATAGACATTTTCAATTCATCAGGGGACAAATATTGTTCTACTCCCTTCTGTTCTAAATTATTAATTAGAACCCCTTTAGTATTTACAACTCCTGCAAATCGTATTTTTGAATCTAATTCAAGAACATTTTTACACAATTTATCAAAATCCAATGAAGTTTGTTGAGATGTTGATTATTAAAATCTAATCAATCAGAAATGAAGTGATTAAATTCTAAATCTAAACTGTTTCAAGTTTTTCAATTTCAAAAACAATACCATAATAGTCTGAATAAGAAATTTCAGCAATCCTAAGATTAAATTTTTGTAAAATTTGTTCCATTTGTGAAAATTGCACTTTATCTTGGTTTGTTTTGATTTTGACATGACCATCTACCACCAATCTTTCCCAATCAGGATGATTATCCACTATAAAATCAAAAATTTCATCATACTCTTCAAAGTTTTTTTCATTCAAATTTATTTTCAAATGTCAAGTGCAATTTTAAATCTTATGGAGTAATTCTTGTTTTAGGCATAGATAAAAAGAAGAGATTGGAATTTACATTATGGCTCACAGACCAGATTCTAATAAGAAATTATCTATGAAAACTAGGCTCATTTTCATTGCAATAATGTTTGTTATTATTAATTTGGTTTTCTATTTTGGATTTGACTCTTCAGATGAATCAGAATCTTCGATTGAGATAGATGACAAAAATTTACTGAACTTTGAAAAAAATTCAGAGATGGAAAAAGAAATGACAATTTCTATCAATCCATAGTCTGTACTGTGTTAGTCATCTAAAAATGATGATGCATTTGTCTTTGTTCCAATCCTTCTTGCTCAAAGTGATTGTGAGTTTTTCCACCATCATGGTGAGCATGAACTGTTCCATCAATATGACAATGTGTGTTGTCAATCAAATTCTTCATGAACACATCATCTATGTTTAGTATTATGTTGGTTGCTTCAACTGCAGTTTTGAAAACTTGTTGTTTTACTACTACAGTTTCTATGATTTCAGAGGATGACATATCGGATATTTTTCGGATGTGGGAATTTATCCCATACCATTTTATTTTTCCATTAGACTTTGCAATTTTTGCCCGAAATTGTGTTAGTGTATCTAAAACATTCATTCCCACATTATGTGCTAATGTCATTGGTATTTCTTCTACAGCGTCTGCAAATCGTTCTATTACGATTTGTTCCTTGCCCTCTATAGTTACAGCTCGTGTTCTAATTTTTTGTGCTATTATACCTTCAACCGAACCAGCACCATACACAATGAACGGATTTTCAATAAAATTTCTTAATACGTAAAATGCATTCAAAGCATTTCTGTGGAATTCATCAAGATATCGTTTTGAGTTTGCTCTCAATAACAAAGTTACAGATTTGGGATTATTGCCAGCTTCTACAAAAACCATTTTGTCTTCGCCTACAGTTTTTTCATAAACTTTTTTTGCAAAACCTAATTCATCACTTGATATTTTCTCTATATTTTTACAGGTTTTAGCTCCTGTTGCTTTTTCTAACCACCATAAATCATTGTATTTTACTCTCCGCATGGAGATAATGCCTTTTTTTGCAAGAGCTTCTTGAACAAATTCATTAACTCCTTTCCTTGATATTACTACATTAGCTCCTGAATCTACGATATTTTTTACAAGAGCAAGCAAATCATTGTTTTCTTGATTAAGAAATTGGTTCATTTGTTCAGGTGATTCTATTTCTATCTCGGCCTCTGTTCTTGTCCTCATTGTTTCTAATGATTCATTAATTAACAAAATCTTGGCGTCTTTGATAGCTCTTGGCATTGCTGAACTATCTATTGTTTTGTCAATCACTGTACCTTTAATCAATTGTATTTCTGAAACATTTCCTATCTTTTCTTCAATCTTAATGTCATCGATATCTATCTGTCCTTTTTCCAAGTTGGCTATTTCACATATCGCATCAAGAATAAGATCTACAATCTTTGTGTTTTCTTCTTGTAAATCAAAAATTGCTTTTCCCTCCAAACAGGTAGTTAGTAATTGTCTCATTGTTTCTCTATCTCTTCTGTTTGACTTTATCTTGATTTCATCTAATGTCTCTAAAGCATAATCAAGGCTTCTCTCATAACCCCTTGTAATTGTAGCAACAGGAATTCCAATTTTTAATAATCCCTCAGCATGACTCAGCAAACTACCTATCAAAATAGCTGCTGATGTTGTACCATCTCCAACATGAGTGTCAACTGTATTTACAGCCTCTATAACGGATTTAGCTGCAGGATGATCAACATCAACTTTTCTCAAAAATGCGCCACCATGAGATGTTATGGTATCTTCTCCAAGAATATCGATATACACTTTTTCCATACCACGTGGACCAAGAGATGTTTTAACTATTTCTGTAACAAGTTTACCTGAAATTAGATTATACATTTGTGACTCTTGTAATCCAACTCGTGAGATATCTTGACCAAGTAAACCAGGATATTTCATCACTTTTAGCCTCGTTTTAGATATTAAAACATGTTCACTGACAAATTTAATTTATCAAAAATAAAGAGTGTGAAATTAGTCGAACAGCAATTTAGATGTTATTTGATTTTACTAAGTTTCATTCTTAGCTGTAACATCGTCATCAGGCCCAGGTGTGTCAGGTCCAGGGGTGTTAGAACTAGGTCCACCTGCACTTGTTGCCGTGGTATCTTCTTTGAAGTGTAACAAATCTTCTCCTGCAATTACATCTTCTTCAGGTGGTACATAGTCGCGTACATCGTGTCTTGCTTTTCCTGGATACTTCCCTTGTGTTGCTTGTGCGACCACAAAGAACAAAGCAAATGCAATGATTGGAGGTATCATTGTATCCAATCCTGCCTGTGGAAATTCAGTGATATCTTCTGGCATTATAAAGAAGAAAGATAATCGTATTAGTGAACCTGCAATAAGTGATACAACAGCTGCTGGCATGTTTGCTTTTTTCCAGAATAATCCAAATGTTAGAGGGGCAAACGCTCCGGCAAAAACTATGTCAAATGCTAAGATAAGATAAATTCCAGGGGCAGGTATGAAATAACCAATTGCCGTTCCAATTATCATCATTGGAATAATTACAATACGAGTAACTTTGAGTAGCGAGCTATCACTCCAATTTGGTTTTTGTTGCCATCGTCTTCGGATAATTCTCTGCATCATATTTCTAGAAATTACACTAGATATTGCTAACAGTCCTCCACTGGCAGTAGACATTGATGCCCCAACTACTCCCATCAGTATTGCTGCACCAATTGCAAACGGTAAGATTTCTGTAGATAACAAAGGTAAAGCCATGTTTGGATCAATATCTATTGGGAGATAGAAGAATGCTACAATTCCTAACATGCTTGTTGGAATTACAGTAAACATTGTTAGTGCGCCTCCCATTAATGCACCTCTTTGTGCTGTTTTCGGGTTTCGAGCTGAGAATACCCTCTCCATAAAGTCAAGCGCAACTATATCACCCAATCCTAGTGCAAGGATAGCTCCCCAATTGATCAGCGCTCCATTAGCCACATCGTATAATCCCGAAAGATCCATAAACTCTGGTGGGGCGTTGTTGTAAATGACATCCCAAGGCGTATCTGCGAAACCTCCGTAAAAGAATAGGAATCCAGCCCAGAATGCACCTATTGCAAGATAAACTTGGAACAGATTTGTATAGGCTGATGCAAATAGTCCGCCAGCAATTGTGTATATCACTACAACTATAGCTGAAATTGCAATACCGTAGAAATAATCTATACCAAACACAACTTCTAAAATAAATCCACTAGCAGCTAAATTACCTGCAACAAGAATTAGGAAACTAATAATCATCAGGATGCCAGAAAGACCTTCTGCTCCATTTCCAAATCTTCTAAAATAGAAATCGGGTAACGTAATCATTGACATTTTGTTTAGTGGTTTTGCATAGAATGCAGCTACCATAAACAGACATAATCCTAAACCAATAGGAATTACTGCTCCGGCCCAAAATCCAAATTCAAATACAAGTGCGACATTTCCTAACGATGAATTTCCATCAACTGCTTGTGCTGCAAGCATAGTTCCAACCATAAACAAAGGCAAACTTTTTCCTGCAACGATCAGTCGTTTTCCACTATTTTTGACTAATCTACCTGCAAAGACACCTACTACAAGTGTAATGACAATAAATACGGCAACTGCAATGCCAAACCCTTCCATCTCCACCATAACTTGATTTATTTTTCTAATCTATATTAGTATTGAATTTTTCAAGTATAGTACGTTTTATGAGGAATAATTTAGACGTATAGTACATTTAATAAAATAATTTGGGTGAATTTGGTAGTTTTGACAAAAATTTAATTGTATTGACATGTTTTTTTGTAAAATAATGAAAGTATGAACTTCTCGTCATTAGATCGTAAAAATTTGTAATTACATTTTCATTTCTAAAATTTAACTTAAATTAAAAACTCAAAATCTTATTAAATTAATCTTCTTATGCATAACGTGGATAAACAATATGCTGTTGCAGTTATTCTAATTATCTTAGGACTCGGTCTAAATCAATCTGGTTCATCCAACCCGTTTTACAGTGGTCTTGGCATAGGAATCATAGCAATGGGAACATTTTGGGTATTAATTCGATTGATAAAAGAAATGAAAAAAAAGTCAGAGGTCACAAAATAATATAAGCACTAGGTAGATCCATTTCATATGCCTGGAAAAGGATATTCAACTTTTGGCATGAAACCTGTAGTTACAGCTAGATTACAAGAAGCAACCGATAAAAGTTATCCTGGAATGTTTCTACCCAGCACATTAATCATCATAATGAATGAAATTAAGAGAGGATATTACTCAGTTGAATCTCATAAAATAAAATTGGATTTGTCTGGCAGCTATTACACCATAACTATTAGATCTGATGTTAAAGAATGGTTAGTAGAAAATCATGAAAAACTTGCGAAAGAATATGAAGAAAGATACAATGTAAAATGCTTTACAAAATTTGTGAGTTATTTTATCGTTAACATGCTTGAATCAAAAAATGATGCACAAAACCATGCTATTAGTCTAAAGGAATCAGATTTTAATTGGCTTCAAGTAGAATATAAAAAACAGAAAAATAAGCTTCAAGGAATTTCTAGCTTTGAACGATTTGCAGATAGCTACATTAATGAATTACTTGTAAAGATTAAAGCAGCAAAAGAAATCTTAACACTGTAAATTTTATTTGTTATAATCTAAATTTTTAAAACAATAAAAAAATTATAGTGGAGTCATAGTATCAATTAATCGTGCGTTAACTACATGGCCATCTTTTTCTTGGATTTCAAGGTCTACAGTATATTTCAAACCATCTAGCATGAAATTAACTTGAACATCCCAAGATACTCTAGGTCCTTTTTCAGGAACTTGGAATGTTTCATTCACTCTAAAGTCACTTACGTCACCATATAATGCATTGATTATTCTACGAGACTCTCTATCAATGTCTTCTGTTGTGCTAACAGGATTCATAACTAAACTATCAAAGAACGAATATAAAAATATTCTAATTTAATTTTTCCAAAAAGTATCATAATTTTGAAAGTCTTTTTAAAAATGATTCTTTTTTCATGTCATCTAACATTCCTTGTACTTTGAATCTGTGAAAAATTGCAGTTTGATTTTTAGGATCAAGTTCAATTGCCTTGTTGTACCATTTTAGAGATTCTTCATATTTTTTCAATAATAAAAGTAATTTTCCCTTATAGCTTATTGCATATACATAATCTGGATTTATTTTTAATGCTTTTTCACAGTATTCAAGTGCCTCATCATATTTTTTTGAGTGTTCTAAAAACCATACCATACTACATAGAGCTAGAACATTTCGTGGTTCAATCTCTAATGCACATTCAAAATAGAATCTTGCTTTGCCAAACTTTTTCAATTGAGATAAGGATGTACCTTTACTGTAAAGTGCCCTAAC
The DNA here is from genome assembly GCA_950073955.1 of uncultured archaeon. Lineage (GTDB taxonomy): Archaea > Thermoproteota > Nitrososphaeria > Nitrososphaerales > Nitrosopumilaceae > Nitrosopumilus. The sequence goes on from CATMRH010000027.1 coordinate 11,451, forward strand.
ATTGTTTTGGTCATATTCTAAAATTTTATCAAAGCACTCAATAGCTTTTTTGTATAGGCGTGTTCTATCCAAAACTAATCCTTTATTGAATTGAGCATCAAAACATTTGGGGTCAATTTTTAGAGCCTCATCATAAAATACAAAAATATCTTTGTTTGAAAATCCTGCAAAATCGAGCGTCCATCCCTTGGCAACTAGGGCTTTAGTGTTTTTACTATCTGTCTCTAAAGCCTTAGTGTAGAATTTGATTGCCTCCTCATGCTTACCTTGTTTTGTACGCTTTTGGCCTTTTTCATATAGAATATCAGATTGTCTTGAATCCTCATCAATTGCTTTTTGTAAGAATAGTACAGACTCTGAGCTTTTTCCCAATCTTCCTAGAATCAAACTTTTACCGTAAAGTGCAGCAGAATTCTTTTCATTATTTAATAAAACTTGATCAATTATTTTTAGAGCTTCATCATTACGACCTAATTTACTAACACATAATCCCATGGATGTTAATGAATCAGAATATTGTGAATCAATTTCAAGAGATTTTTTGAAAGAAGATATTGCTTCTTCAAATTTTTCTATCTTTTCAAGTGCAATACCTTTGTTGTACAAAGCATCTAGGTTTTTTGGATCTACAGATAAGACAATATCAAAACAAATTACAGCATTTTGAAAATTTTCCATTTTATATAATGTGGTACCTTTGTGAAGTTGAGCCACAATATTTTCAGGTTCTAGAGAAATAGCCTTGTTAAATTTTGAAATGGCCTTTTTAAATTGACTGTAATAAACTGCTGTTAAACCTTGATTCAAAAAATACCATGCATTTTTTGAATTTTGTAATACCATATTGATAGTTCACCTAAAAGTTATTTTTATAGTTAAAGCATTTATTACATATTATTTAATTTTATTTTTCATTATATGATAATTCTTAATAATTAAAATATAAAATACGTACTTTACTTGAAATCTTTAATTATCAAAGTTGTTCATATTATTTGATTAAAAATGGGCATGGAATTTTATGGTGATGATTTTCAAGGTGCAGATGTTGCACCATTTGTAGGAATTAATACATTTTTACATCTTCCTTGGATTAGGACACACAAAGAATTACTTGAAGCGAAACCTGACGTTGCGATTATTGGTGAGCCCTTTGACTTTGGTACCACTATTCGCCCAGGAGCAAGATATGGCCCAAGAGCAATTAGAGCTGCGTCTACAATCCCATCGCCTCCCTTTGAACGATTCAATATTGAGACTGGTGCAGACCCATTTGGAACTTTTCGAACAGTTGATTATGGTGACGTTATAGTTTCACCAGGGGATGTTATAGAATCACACAAGAGAATGACAATAAAAGTCAAGGAAGTATTAGAGGCAGATGGTATTCCTGTAATGCTTGGAGGAGATCACTCAATTACTTATGCAAACGTTAGAGCTTTTCAGAAAAAATACAAAAACATTGGTATGATTCATTTTGATACACATGCTGATTGTGCACCACAGGGATTAACTGGTTTCAAGTATGATCATGGAGCACACATCAGAAGAATAATGGAGATGGGTTGTCTAAAAGGAAAAAATTATTCGCTAGTAGGTCCAAGAGGATATTGGCCAGGACGTGATTTGTACAAATGGATGTCTGATCAAGATTTCCAATGGTTTACAATGCTTGATGTTGAAGAATTAGGAATTGATGTGGATTCAGAGGAGTTATTTGAGCTTTTTCAAGAAAAAAATGTACATTCTGAAATTAGTAAAATTGAAATATTCCAAGATCCTGCTACTAAGCAATTTGATAGAGCAAGAATGATTCAATACATGAAAGGGTTAGATAACGATCAAACAGGGGAGGCCAGGGAGCAATGGTTGGGTTTTGAAGAGTATATTAGTAATCTCAGAAAAAACAACAAATACAAACTACTTGTAGAGAAAGGAATGTATGTGAGTTCTGCTGAAGCACAGTTGTATTTTAACCAAGGAAATGAAAATATTAGTTTCGAATATGTTCCTGTTTCTTTCAATCATATTGCCGATAGTTTGGTGGATGTTACCCATTCTGAAATTGAAGATTATTACGAAAATCATTTAAATGAGTATCAGCAAGAAGAATCTAGTAATGTAGATTATGTGGTTTTTACTGTTATTCCATCTGCAAAAGATGAGGAGGATACCGAAAACAATCTTGCCGATTTAACAAAAACTTTTGCTTCCTATACCGATTTTGAAGTTTTTGTAAGAAGAAATTCTGACAATACTAATACCATTTTCAACTTTACAAAAGAAGATGGTATTTTGGATACAAATGCAAGCCCACTTTTCACAGCTGAAAAAGGAACAGTATTAGGGCCCTATTTATTTTCTGAAGGAAATTATCGACTTGCAAAGCTAGCAGATGTGCAATACAGACCTGATTCTGTAGAGGCAAGGCACTTACTAATTACACCAGATGAGAATAAAGATTTGGATTCTACAAATGCATTAGTTGAGTCTGTAAAAAAAGAGATTGAGTTAGGAAAAGATTTTGCTGACTTAGCCCAGAAATACTCCATTGACAAAACTTCTGCCATAAAAGGTGGCGATTTAGGATGGTTCAAAGAAGGAGCAATGGTTGCCGAATTTAATGAGGTTTGCTTTACAGCTACTAAAGGTGATTTGACTATTGTGCAATCCCAATTTGGTGTTCATCTTATTCAGGTGACCAAGAAAAGCCGAAATGTAAAAAAAGTTAAAATTGCTTATATCGATAGGGTTGTAGAGCCAAGCTCTGAAACCTATCACGAATATTATACACAAGCTGCACGATTTGCAGGAGTACTACTTAATACTGATACCACAACATTTGATGATTTGGTTGCAACAGAAAATTTAGTAAAAAGAAATGAAGAAAAAGTATCACCAAGCAAGCAAAATATATCAGGATTAGAAAATTCGAGAGGACTGATAAAATGGATGAGAAATGCAAATGTTGGTGAAGTTTCAGAAGTATTTGAGTTTGGAAATAATTATGTGGTTGCTACCCTTACAAAGGTAAATTCGGAAGGTGATATTTCTTTGGAAGATGTATCGGTGGAGATAGAAGCAAAAGTCCGAAAACAGAAAAAAGG
>CATMRH010000028.1 GCA_950073955.1 uncultured archaeon
AACCAAGAAGTAACTGGTGGTATCTTGCACCAATTCTTGCAGGAGTGATTGGCGGACTAATCGCATATTTGGTATTGAGAAATGATGATCCTGTTAAAGGTAAAACTTGCGTATGTATTTCAATTACTATAGGAGTTGGACTTATCGGCGGAGTCATATCATATTTTATCTTAAGAAAAGACAATAATTCGAGAGCAAAATTATTTCTGTATACAGGCATTATTCTTGGAATTTTAGGAATTGTTCTTGGATTCATTGTTGGACCAACAGATATTTTGGATCCTGGCTTTAATGTAAACGTCTAGAGGCTAAGATGTTCGTAAGTAGAGATTTTTAATATTTCTAAATTCGAATTTTGAAATATAGTAAATAGTGACTGTTAGTCATTTGAATTTAGAATCATATAGAACTAGTTTGTGATATTTTATCATGAGTGCGTCTAGAATGCGAGATAATGTTGAAAGATGGTTAACACATGAAGGCCATTCTTTTGAAGAAGTAAAAAATACAGAGAACTCCTTTCAAATTCTTGTAAAGCACGCGGGCCAATACGGAATTCCTGCGGAAATATTTGAACCAAAAGCACAGCTAGGAATTCTAGTTATAGGATCCAAAGTAATCATGAAAAATAAGCAGATTGCCAGATATTTGGGATTTAATGAAGAAGAAAAAGGAATATTCAAGAAAAAGGTATCGGATTTTTGCAATTCAATTCATGCGATTAACAAAATAATAACTGAGGATGGAAAACAAAAGATTGGACTGTATGTTGTATTAGATGACAAAGAAAATATCAATCAACAAACAGTTTTTGATGCAATAGATAGAGTATCTGAAATGCATGAAAAAGCTGCAAGGTTTTTGATGAAGACATTCTAAAAAAAATAGATAATTTATCAGTTTAACAGTGGTCTTACATCCAAAACCCCATCCAAGTCTGTCGTTTTTGTGTGGTTTTATCCCCCTTATTCCAATGTTACAAAGTTTTCTAAAATGACTAGTTTTCTAAAATTATGCCTAATCGTTAAACCCCCCTTACAATACACTTCATTTAGACACAATACCATTTTTTCAAAATTGTGTTATTTGAGGGGGGGTTTAACGCTTATGCCTAGATATGAAATGCAACCATCAAACCACCATGCTCTCCCAGCTAAACATGTATGATCTTTTCAAGTTATGTGTAAAAGCTAAACCCCTTGTTTTTTGTCAAAAAATAAACAAAAATGAAGAATATTTTCAGATTAGGATGCTGGAGTTGCCTTATGATACCATATTTTTCCAAAATGGTAGGGGGTTTTTAGTCAAATTTCCGCTGATTTTATGTCATTCTATGTGATAATACCATTAGAGTTCAGACCTATCTCTGCCCTTTGTGCCTTCGTTGCACTAGGTCTGGATTTCTTTCTAAAAATTTCGTTTCAACTATATACCAAAATAATTTAGTGTTTTCATGGCAGGATTTGTTGTTGTGATGATAATAGTAGGAATATTTGTTTCAATGGGAGCTGGAATGTACATGTATTCACAATACCAAACAAACTACATCACAGCAATAGCAGGTGATACAATTACAGTTGGGCCAGTAGAATATGTCATTACATTTGAGGGAACACACAATGGAAGTGAGGAGATTAGACCTGAAAACACATTTGTAATGATTGGAATTACTGCAAAAAACACCAGTGATGAAAAAACTCTGCTAACAGGAGGACAATTTTACATTGTTGATGAAAAAGATCAAAAACACGAGGCAATATATGGAGAAGGAGAATTTTCTTCTAAAGATTTATTCATAGAATGGTTAGAACCAAACAAACCAATTGAGATAACAACACAGTTTGATATTTCATTTGACGAAGAATCACAATACAAAATTATTGTAAGACCACAAAAAGAACAATCAACTGTAGATACAGCTGTTGTTTGCATAACAAATTGTTGATCGGGTGTTTTACAAATCAAAAAAAGTGTCAAATTTTCTTATAGTAAGCGTAGTTATGTGTGACTTGTACTATATAACACGCATAACTTTTGGAAAAAAGTATGGCTATATCTAAAGCTAAAAGAGCAGCAGCAGCTAAAAAAGCAGCACGAACTCGTAAGAGAAATGCAGCAGCTAAAGTAGCAGCAGCAGCAAAAACAAGTGCATCTCGCAGGAGAAGTGCAGCAGCTAAACGTAGAGCAGCTCCAAAAAGAGCAGCCCCAAAACGTAGAGCAGCTCCAAAAAGAAAAGCAGCTAAACGTAGAGCAGCTCCAAAAAGAAAGGCAGCTAAACGTAGAGCAGCTCCAAAAAGAAAGGCAGCTAAACGTAGAGCAGCTCCAAAAAGAAAGGCAGCTAATCGTAGACGATAAACTGTCTTACTTTCTTTTTTCTATTTTTATAATTTATAATTAATTATTTTTCTAAACTCGAGTTTAGAAACATTCTAAATTAATATTCATTCATCTTCAATTCAGGTAAAACAAAAACTTTGATTGGTTTAATTTTTAGAATTATTCTTTTTTCATCATCACGTTTGAATGGATAATGTTCACGATTCATGTATTGTTGTGTAAGTTTGTCTGCATGTTTGTATTCATAATCCGGAATCAATTCTTCAACAGTTCCACGAATTGTTGTCATATCAAGTGGATTGTCTTTTGACACAACAGATACTGCGACACGAGGGTCACGTAGAATATTTTTATGTTTTATTCTTCCTTCAGCAGTATTTACAAAAATATATCCATCTTCATAGTTTGCCCAAACAGGAGATACTTGTGGAGAGCCATCTTTCATGATTGTTGCAATAAACACGAGATTTTTTTTAGAAAATAGTTTTACAGACTTTTCTTGCAATATTTTTCATCATTATTTCTTTTCAGAATTTTCTAGTACATTTGTCATTGCTCTGTTCACAATTTCCACGACTAAATACTGAGAATATTCTTTAGATTTTTTACCATTTGATTTGATAGTTTTTGGCGTCAGACCTTTGATGATTTTTTCAATTTTAGTTGATGTTTTATCAATTATTTTGGAATATTTCGAATCAAAATCTTCAGGGGTTTGAAAATCCAGTAGTTTAGTTGAAGTGCCATAATATTTTTTTATAGCACCTCTTGATTCTTCAATTTTTGCAATTTCAATTAATCCAGAATTCTTAAGAATTTCCAGATGATGGCGGACTGTTGTTAATGCTTTTTTGTATCCTGCCTTTTTTAGAGCACTTGTTATCTGATCTGCAGAAAGTGCTTGGCGGTATAACATTTCCACAATTTTGGCCCTTCCAGGATCTTCAATTGCACGCGCATGTTCTATGCTTGTCGTAACTATACGATTTACTTTGATTTGCTTTTCTAATAATGTAGACATACTGAGATTACCTTCTTATCTGATCTAAAAGATCCCTGTATCAGATTTTTTTGTCTATTAGCATTAATTTTTTTTTGTTTCAATAAAATTCATACTGCTATCAAAACCATTCTAATTGATACAAGAAATATCGTAACGTATTCAATAATATTGATACCACTATGATGAATATTGAATCAATAGAATAATTTTGGTAGGGGTTTAGAAATTTTGTAAAATCTCTAAAAAATATCTCAGGAAAATTATTTCAGTAATTACCTAACAGAACATTATTTTGTCATTGTCTCAAAAATAAAATTCGAGTTTAAAGTTAGCTTGTAGTCAACATCACGTTCACAATAATAGTTACAAAGTTTTTCCTGCAAGTTTCTCATATGCAATAACATAACGCTCTGTCATTTTTGCAATTATCTCTTGTGGAATTTCTGGAGCAACAGGTTCTTTATCCGCATTTCGTGCATCATCAAATTGTTTTTGATATCCATTAACGGTTAACCAATCACGTAAAAGTTGTTTGTCATATGCTTCTTGAATTTTTCCTACTTCAAAAGATTCTTTTGGCCATAAACGATACTCATCAGGACCAATCGAATCACCCAAAGTAATTTCTCCATCTAAAATTCCAAATTCTAATTTCAAATCTGCCAGGATAAACCCAACACCATCAGCAATTTCTGTCATTTTTTTGTAAATTTCAATTGAAGTTTCTTCTAACCATATGTATTGTTCCTCAGTAACTAAACTCATCTCTAGTGCTTTTAATTTATCAATCGGAATGTCGTGTTCTGATTTTGTTGTAGGATCGAAAATTGGTTCTGGAAGTTTTGCAGCTAATGTAGTGTCAGTACCCTTAGGTAATGTCACTTCACCATTCTTCCATCGGTTTACCAAACTTCCATAGAAATAGCCCCTAACAACACACTCCATTGAAAGCATCTGCATCTTTTTTACAATAATCTCGGTATCGGATTCACGTCTGACAAAATGGTTTGGTATGGTTAACTTATTGAACCAAAATTCTGCAAATTTACATAAAACTTCACCCTTTCGTGGTATATTTTGCTTGAATTTGACATCATATGCAGAAACTCTATCTGAGAACTTGAAGAGAATTGTATCTTCATCTATATCATAAATGTCCTTTACTTTACCACTTGTAAGAAACTTCAAACAATCACACTTGATTTTGATATGATTTAACTGATAGCAAAAAGGTCATGAACCCATCATGCCAACCATCTTTGGCAGTTCACGATATGCTTTGCTGACAAAGATGTCGTTATCAGCACTGATCATCACAAACTCCATAGGATTATCAGGAGGGGGGGAGAGTATGATTTTTTGTCCTACTTTGAGAGTTTTAAGATCAATGGTATCTCCAGCCCCAAAGTTCACATGAATATTTGTTAAGGGTTGAGAGCCAATATTTTGAATTGTCACTCTTCCCATAACAAACAGACTTTGTTTGTCTAAAATCGGGTCAACAAAGATATCATATTCTTGAGTGGGAATTGATAATTTCAAAATATCACCACTAAAAACTACTGCCGCAATTACAATTGCAGCAACTCCTGCAGCAATAATTATAGTATACTGTTTCATGGATTGATGTTGTTTTCGTAATAATTAAGATTGAGTTTTTAGTTGAAGTTGTAAAGTATTTAAAAATTCAGGCATGGATTTTTTATTTCAAATCTAGTTACGTGTGATTGAATCTTTAACCGATATTGTTAATTAATTAAAAACTCAGGTGTGAAAAGTGACATTAAATGTGAGTTTTTGTGACTGTTTTGCGTGGAATATCGTAGAAAGTATGCGTTTGGTGTTGCAATATTGATAGCAGTAATATCGTTTTTTGTGTGGCTAAGTGAAAATATCTAGTATAATTTTGTTCCCGATAAAGTACAGTTTAACAATAGTTTAAAACAATTTTAAAAAATGACAAAGAAGAAAGCGAAGAGAAAATCAGTAAGATTACAAAAAGGAGAGAAGATAGGTAGGGAAAAACAACGAGTTAAGAAATACAAGCATAAACAGCAATTAAAGAAAAAGGGAAAAAAGCCTAAGAAATATTAGAAAAAACAAAAAAGTTGCCCACAAGGAATAGTAAATACGTTTGAAAGAATGTATAGTTGATAGGAATAAAAAAGAGGAAGAATTAATCCTCAAATTTTGAGAGTTCGTTCTTTAGTTGCTTGATTTGATATTCTACGACTCTTCTATGAACACTATTTATGAAATTCATCTATATGTTTTCTTAGAAAGATTGGAAAAGGAGACAAGAGAAGAAAAGTTGATCATTTACTAAGTTCAAACTTATCAAGCCAACGAGAGTAGATTTCACCTATTCCTTGACCATTATTTACATATCCTGTTCTAGGATTTGAATATCTATTACTTTACTTCAACACCATTCCAAAAGGCCACCATTCCTTTAATCTTCATGGCAGCGTCATTTGGTTCTGCATAATACCAAGCACAATCTTTGTTAGTTTCCCCATTTACAGTAACTGAATAATAGTTTGCCATTCCCTTCCAACCACAAAGAGTTGTCAGTTCAGTTTTGTGAAAATATTCTTTTTTAATTGAATTAAATGGAAAGTAGTGATTACCTTCAACTACAACTGTATCATTACTTTCAGCAATCACAACATTGTTCCAGATGGCTTGCACGATTTATTCGCCTTTCATCTCTATTCTACTTCTAAATTGAGGTGTAATTCCAAGAGAATCATAGTTACCTGTAGAACATGTAAAGCACATGGAATCTTTTGGAATGCCAACTGCTTCTGCAAGATTTTCAGCGTCATTATACCCCAAAAAGTCCGCACCAATGCTTTGTCTTACCATTTCAGTGGTTTCTTCGGTAGTCATATCTTTTCCATTAGAAAATGTTGCAAGTTCTTCTTGTGATGGAAAATCAATTCCAGCATAACATGGAAATTTAATTGGAGGATATGTAATTACCATACTAATTTTTTTTGCACCCGCTCTTCTAAGTGCCTTAATAATTGCCTTAGAGCTTGTACCTCTAACTAAACTATCATCAATTACAACAACATGTTTTCCTTCAATAATTTCCTTAATAGGCATAATCCATCTGTTAATTTCTATTCTATCAGTTTGATGTGGTTCAATAAAACTTCGTAATGGTCCTTTCTTACTATATCTGTCTTTAAGTAAGCCTTCATCAAAGGACACACCAAGTTCTTGTGCATATCCTAATGCAGCAGGTCTTGCGGAGTCAGGAACTGGTATTACTAAATCTGCATCTTTAATTGGAAATTTCCTTGCTAGAAATTTACCGATGTTTTTTCTTGCAACATAGATATTGGTTCCTTCCATGTTACTTGATGGATGTGCAAAGTAAGTAAATTCAAAAGAACAATGTGCATGTGTAGATTCATCAGAGAAGCGTTCAGTCTCTAATCCATTTTTGCTTAACTTAATTAATTCACCAGGGTTCACATTTCTTTGCAGTTCAGCTCCAACTGCAGATAATGCTGAAGATTCAGATGCAACAATGTAAGTATTGTCTACTTCTTTATGTCCTAAAACCATTGGACGAAATCCTTTTGGATCACGTGCAGCGTAAACAGAATTGTCATCAGAGATAAATGTAAAACAATAAGAGCCAACCATCTCATTTTTAAGAATTGACAATGCCTTACCCATTTGGCCGTTCTCAGAGATTAGTGCAACCAGTCTTTGTGCTGCAACAAGAGTGTCACTAGCATTTTGTGGCGTAAATGAGCAGCCCCCGACAAGGTTTGATAGTTCTTGAACATTTGTAATTGTTCCATTATGAGCAATACAGAGATCTTTCACTTTAAGGGGTTGTGCATTTTCAAGGGTACTACGCCCCATTGTGGAATAACGTACATGTCCAATTACTGAAGGAGATGCATATTCCTCTGTTATTGTTTTAAATTCTGATGATGCCGAAGAAACTAGTCCTAATCTCTTAAGTGGAGGTTTGTTTGGAATTGCAATGCCCCATGCTTCTTGGCCTCTATGTTGAAGTGCTCTTAGTGCATCAATTACCATAGGTATTACATTAGTTCCGCTCAAACTAAAGATTCCAACTACGCCACAATTTTCTTTAACCATGAAGCACCAAGTCCTTTAACGAATTTATCCAGGTCTTTTGCGCCATATCAACTCTTAGATCAATGATCGATTTTGTTCCCTTTGTGAATTGAATTTTGTCTCCCGTAAACTTACCAATAAGGTTGAATGAGACTTTGTTCTTTTTGAGTATAATTTCTAGTTTTTTGAGATTTTTCTTATCTAATATTAAGAGATAACGAGAGTGACTTTCAGAAAATAAAATTCTGTCAATGTCAAGTTTCTCGCCAGGGACATTTTCTAATGATATTTTACAACCAATTTGATTCTTCATACAAAGTTCAGATATTGCAACTGCCAATCCACCCTTGGAACAATCATGTACGGATTTTAGGAATTGGCTTTGAATTACTTTCAATACAGTTTTCATGTTTTTCTTTGATTCTGCAAAGTTAACAGATGGACATTTTCCTCCAATGAACTTGTGAACATATTCAAAGTATTCAGAACCGCCCATCTCATCTTTGGTATTTCCAACAATTACAAGACAATCATCTTTAGTAATCTTTTGAGGAACAAGTGGAGTTTTATCAATTAGTCCCAAAACCCCAATCAGGGGAGTTGGCTTGATTGGTCCGGAGGGAGTTTCATTGTACAAGCTAACCTTACCTCCAATACAAGGAATCGTGAAATAGTTAGCAAAATCAGTTAACCCCTTTAGGGATTCTAAAAATGTCCAAAATATTTCAGGATCTTTTGGATTTCCAAATTGAAGATGATCAAGCATGCCAATTGGCTTTGCTCCAGTACATACAACATTTCTGCACGCCTCCTCAAAACAACCTATTGCGCCTTCTCTAGGATTAATGTAACACTGCTTTGGATTTCCATCAATCTTTATAGAAAGAAATTTCCCATTATCTAAACGTAAAACTGACGCATCATGTCCAGGTTTTATGACAGTCCGGATACCAACCTCATGATCATATTGTCCATAAACCCAAATTTTGCTTGCTATGTTTGGTGCACCAAGTAAACTCATCATTATTTTAGAATAATCAGAAATTGGTTTGAGTTTTTTTTCTTTCTCAATTGTTTTCAAATATACAGGCTTTTTTGATGGCAAATCAAGAAGGGTTGCATTTGCAACAACATCTATTGGCAGATTTGCAAATGTCTTTTTGCCTTTTTTCACATGCATTTGGTTGTCGGATTTTATATGACCTATCACAGAACATGCAATACGGAATTTCTTGCAAATTTCTTGCAGTTTTTTTAATTTAGTTTTGCTTGTAATAATTAACATTCTTTCTTGTGATTCAGAGATCATTATTTCATCTGGATGCATGTTTGATTCACGTGTATGAACCATGTCAACATCCATCTCTATTCCAACTTCTAATGTATCAGCAATCTCTGAAACTGCACAAGACAAACCGCCTCCTCCAAGGTCTTTCATTGCATTGATTAGTTTATGATTTCTTGCTTCCAAGATTGCCTCTATGATTAATTTCTCAATAAAAGGATCTGGGATTTGAACTGCAGAACGATTTTCTGATTCTAAAGAATCTGAAGCAAACTGAGAGCCACCCATTCCATCTCTACCTGTAGAACCTCCGAGTAACACTACCAAATCTCCTTTCTTAGCATGATTTTTAATCAAATTTTCTTTTTTGCCAAACCCTACTGCTGCAACATCAACTAGGGCATAATTTTGATAACAGTCATCAAACTCTACTTCACCCCCAATCGTTGGAATGCCTAAACAGTTTCCATAGTCAGCAATTCCAGTAACTGCATTTTTGAAAAGCCATCTTGCTTGTTGATCTTTTTCTATATTTCCAAAACGTAATCCATTAAGGATTCCAATAGGGCGTGTACCTGCCGATAAAATATCTCTAATTACACCACCCACACCAGTTGCAGCACCGCCATATGGTTCAACAGCAGATGGATGATTATGACTTTCAATGTGTGCAGTTATAACATACCCATCCCCAACATCCAAAACACCAGAATCATATCCTTTCTCTTGAATTACAAGAGGTCCTTTCATCGGTAGCATTTTGAGATGTTTTTTTGATGATTTGTAGGAGCAATGCTCAGACCACTCTGCAGCTATAATTTGTAATTCAGTAGAAGTTGGATCTCTGCCAATTTTTGATTTTAGCTCAATTAGTTCTTGAGGTTCAAGACTCAATTTACAACACCCATTTTTACCATTAGAGATTCAAAGATTAAAGAGGATGGTTTGTTGTCAACTGGATTGATTTCAGACTCAACTGCTCTTTCTGGATGTGGCATCATACCAACAACATTTCCTGCTTGATTACAGACACCCGCAATTCTATTTGAAGAGCCATTTACAACTTGACTATATCTAAATACAATTTGGTTTTTTTTCTTTAATTGTTTTAGAGTATCATCATCAACATAATATCGCCCTTCACCATTTGCGATTGGGATTGGAATTCTATCATGTAGTTTGAATTGATTTGTAAATGGAGTCTTGTTGTTTTCGACAATCAAATTTGTCCATTCACACATAAAATTTAGAGATTCATTTTTGAGTAGAACCCCCGGAAGTAAACCTGATTCTACAAGAATTTGAAATCCATTACATACACCTAAAATTGGAATCCCTTTTTCAGCCATCTTTTGGATATCCTTAATGATTGGACTATGAGCGGCAATTACTCCAGCTCTAAGTCGATCTCCATAAGAAAATCCACCAGGAAGAATTACTGCATCGATATTTTTTGGGAGAGATTTCTCATGCCAATAGTACTGTGCATCAAGATTAAAGACATCAGTTAGCACATGATACATATCACGATCACAATTACTACCAGGAAAAACTACAACCCCAACCTTCACATTTGTATTTACATTTAGCGATATTTAATTTGAATTGAATCTAAAAAGTCTAGGCATCAAAAACGGCTACTGTTATTTTACTAACCACTGGATTGTATATTCGTAGCTCGTCACAGATCTCTTGTATTTTGGATTCAGCAGTCTTCTTGTTTTTTTCTTTGATTGTAAATTTTAGCATCTTTGCAGTTTTGATTTTAGAAACTGTTTTGTGTGTTCCTTTTAGAACTAGATCATTTAGAATTGTATCCCCTTCAGGATCACTGATACCAGGTTTATTTTCTATGGTCACTTGAACGTTAAAAGTTGCCATTAACAATTTTCAAATTTAAATCGAGATTAATCTATCTTCCGAATAATTTTATACATTTATGCTTATTTTGAAAAATACATCAGCCATCCTAATTAAAAATAGAGTTAATACATGAATAATTTTAGTTTTGAACTATGCTTTAAATTTCTTGAGACCTTCGCTCACAACTAAATTCAACACATGTGAGAAGCTAATGGATTTAGGGGAAGTTCTGATCATCTTTGCTTGAATATTACGAAGTTTTTCAACATTTGTGGAATTCAATACAATTGTTATTCTATCACCCATAGATCAATTATGTCAATTTGCTATAAAAGAGTGATCAGATTTTCCTACTAATTAGACAGACATTGGAATTTATATCAGAATATTATACATTACTTCATAATGGCAAGATCAAGATATTGGAAGCTTACATCAGATGAGATGGATAGTTTTACTTATGATGAAAGTAAATTGCTAAACTGGGAAATTAAATGCATTAGAGAGCCAGAAGTAGAGGCTCATTTTATTGGAGTTTTCATGTATAAACATGGGACTGCATATGACTATGAATCAGTAAAGGGAATCTGTTATTACTATAACAATATTGATAGAGAAGAACTCCCAGCAATCACCAGTTTCCTTAAAGGAAAATTCAATGGTAAACAGATGGAAAAAGGAGAAAGGATATTTCTGAAAGATTCAAAAGAAATCTACTCCAGTAAAGACATTGGAGACTTGGCAAAGGAGATGGAAACAAAATTCAATACAAAAGCTGTTATTTCTTTGGAGTTTGAGGATTTAACTACTGAACAACTCAAAGAAGCAGGACTGCCAGAGGCAAAGCTGTTACCAATTCCCGGCAAATAGATATAGCATAAAACACAAAGATCTTAGATGTCAGAGTTAGATGGTATTAATCTACATTTTGAAGAACTAAGAAAAAGATTACTGAGAATTGTGCTAGTCATTGGTATTATTACTGCATTTATTCTGATTTTTCATGCAGAACCTATTCAAGTAAATGAAATTACTTTGTACTATCCTACATTTGAACCGCTTAACAACATTGCAGCACAAATTACTAACCACATGAAATTTAATCTTGTTCCAGAAAATGTTCAATTGATTCAGACTGCACCAGGACAAGCTTTCTTTGCCCAAGTATACATTGCAGCGCTTGTAGGAATTGTAGTTGGAATGCCAGTTATTATCAGAGAGTTAGTGGGATTCATCAAACCAGCCCTAAAAGAAAATGAAATTAATGTTAGTAGAAGCATCACAATTCCAGCATTAGGTCTATTCATTGCAGGTTGTGTCTTTTCTTACAATTTTGTAATTCCATATATTTTAGAATTTTTGTACAGATATGGCGAATCTGCAGGGCTAGTAACTTTTCTGAACATAATGGATTTTGTTACTTTTGTTTTACAATTTTTGTTGGCATTTGGATTTTCATTTCAATTACCACTTGTAATGTATGCAATATCTGCATCAGGAATGGTAGATTCAGACTTTTGGAGAAAGAATATTAGATATGCAATTGTGGCAATTGTAATCTTTGGTGCAGTAATTACTCCAGATGGGAGTGGCGTGACAATGTGGTTTATTGCAATTCCAATGATTATTCTTTATGTGACAGGCATGATAGTTATTGAGCGTAAAGAACGCAAAAAGTTGAACATTTAAATCTAAAATCAATCAAGTTTGTAATATGGTAGTTTTTGGTCCAGAGCTCATCATATTGGTTATAGTTATTGTTGTGTTGCTTGTTGGTGTAAAAAAGATCCCAGCACTTGCAAAAACCTTTGGTAAAGCTAAAGGAGAGTATGAGAAAGGAAAGATCGAGGCGGATAAAGAACTCAAAGACTTTAAGGACGAAATAGACAACGTTACTAAAGATAAAGAAGTAAAATCTGACTAGTTTTCAGCAATTTTTACAAAATCATCTAAAATTTTAGCATAATCTTTTTCAAACTTGTTTTTTTCAAATATGTTTGATATCTTCATCTTGCCCTTTAGCTTAAAATCTACATCAATGATGATTCTTGTTCCTTGTGAAATTTCGATAAATTGCTGCTTGATGTAACTTCCCTTGGCATCACCACCGATAACAAAAACATCATGCAAAACTGGTTTTTTAGTGACATGTTTTGCCATAATTACCAGTTCTCGATCTCCAAGATTCATGTGCTCTTCTACCACTGAAACATTTCCTCGAACAGAACGTACACGAACAGATGGAAAATGTTGAGGCAATAATTTCTCATAATTTTCATAATTTGATAGTTTTTCAAAAACAGATTCTCTTTTTGCATTAACAGTTTTTTCAAAAGAGAACTTTGACAATAGTAACTTAGAATGTACCCCATCGACGGTATAAATCGTGCTCTATGTTAAACTGGTCTAAACACTTTCCTACCCCATGATTAACAATATCATTAATTGATTTGGGTTTTGTGTAAAACTCTGTCACAGGTGGTAAAATTACAACTCCCAATCTAGATAACTTTAACATGT
>CATMRH010000029.1 GCA_950073955.1 uncultured archaeon
TTTAATGATAAAACTATCCTTTCATGTTCTTTGTCATTTTTTAATGAATGCTCCAAAATTGTATAAAGACTCCTATCAATTCCCATTGAAATCTCAAAGACATGTGGTAGAACCTTCTCATCATTATCCATTACTTCAAATTTCTCTTTACTCTTTTTTGCATGACTGGATAAATCATAGTCTGATCTATAGTTACATGCTACAAGCTCAAGCCATCCAATTGTAGTTTCTACTTCAAAGTCAAATGCAACTTCTGCATAGAATGCCTTTTCCTTGTCTCCCAACTTCCTAAATCTACTTTTTGAAATATCAATACCAGTCTTTTCGTAAAATTCAGTCAAGATTCCCAAATAATATGCCACAAGCTTGTTTGGAACAGTTCCAGACTCTACTGCTTCTTTGCAAGTCATAGCAACTAATTCAGAATCTGTCTGTACTCTGATTACAGTATCTTGAACCTCTGCAAACTTTTCAACCTCATCTAGTCTTGAAGGATTACAAAATATCTCAATCTCTGCTTGGTAAAATTCACGTAATCGAAGAAGGCTTTGTCTTGGTGAAATCTCATTCCTAAAACTCTTTCCAACTTGGGCGATTCCCAAAGGAAGTTTTCCTCGCATAGTCTTAAAGAGTCTAGGAAAATCAACAAAGATTGATTGACATGTCTCAGGTCTAAGGTATGCTTCTTCCCCTTCAGGTCCAATACCAACTCTAAACATCATGTTGAATTTCTTTGTCTTATCAAAGTCTCCTTTGCATTTTGGACACTTTATGTTATTTTGTGAAATAGCATTATCAAATTCATCCAAATCTGCGCTTTCCGGAATCTCAATTTGTGTAACATCTGCAATTGTTCTATCTGCTCTAAATGTTGAATTACATTTTGTACATTTTATTATTGGATCAGCAAAGTTACTCAAATGACCTGATGCCTCAAAAACTGATTTTGACATTATTTGAGAACCATCAATCTCAAGCATCCCATCTCTTCTGATAAGCTCCCTTCTCCATAATTCAAGAAATTTATTTTTCAAACTAACTCCAGATGGTCCATACTCCCAGAACCCTGCTTGTGCGTCTGCATAAACCTCACAGCTAGGAAAGTAAAACCCGCGCTCAAGTGCCAATTTCATAACTGCTTCGTAATTCATTATTAGATTCCCTCAACCATTGAATAAATCTTTACGCAAATTCCTTTGCCTTTCTGATGTTCTCAAAGTCATCTCTGTCATCGTCAATTGGAGTCTCCAAAATTATAGGAATTTTTCTCTTGTTTGCAAACTTTACGACAGCAGCAATACCTTTTTCTCCAATTCCTCCTAATCCTAGATGATAGTGTCTATCAAGATTACAACCAATATCTCCTTTGGCATCATTTAGGTGGAGAATTTTTAAATTTTCTATTCCTACATATTTATCAAATTCATCAAAAGTTTCCTTGACTTTTTCTTCCGTCCTCAAATCATATCCTGCAACAAATGCATGACAAGAATCAAAACAAACACCAAATTTTTTTGCAGGCTTTAATTGATTAAAAATTTCTCCCAGCTGTTTAAAATTAGAGCCAACAGAGTTCTTCTGACCTGCAGTATTTTCTAATAGAATTATTACATCATTTTTTGTTTGTCCTGCTATTGTCAAGCCTTTCACTAGTTTCTTAATTCCAGCTTCATCACCTGTTCCCAAATGACTGCCAAGATGTGTTACAAGGTATGGAATTCCTAACTGTGCACATCTCTCAATTTCATCTATCAAAGTTTTCAAAGATTTTTCAAATCCATCTTCTTTTGGAGTGGCAAGATTTGGCAAATATGGCATATGTGCACAAGTTGCAAGTCTGTCAATTTTGCTTGCTTTTAGTTTTGATTTAAAATTGGTAATATCTTCCTTGGTGAGTTCTTTTGCGTGCCATCCCCTTGGATTTCTTGTAAATATCTGAAAAGCAGAACACTCTCTTTTAACAGCATTATCTACTGCCTTGTCAATTGACCCTGCTATTGAGACATGACAGCCGATCTGCATATTTTTTCATTTTCTCAAAACATAATTTAAATCAGCGTCTAAATTTTAAAACCAGATTTTTAAGTAAATTAGGTAAATTACTATCATGTTAGCACTTGGACAAGACGAAATTGCAAAGTACCCATTCTTAGCAGATGCTGGTCAATACCTCAAAGATAAGGGATTTACGCTTGAACAGTTTGGGAGTGATCCTGATCTAAAACAACTAATTGACAAGGCATTTGAACGAATCCAGGTTGCAGCAAACGGAAAGATCTACAAATCTGATCTAATTGGAAACCAGGTCTCAAAAGAGGCAGCACTTCCGAGGGAAGTTTTCTCATTTCTTTTAGCTATAGTATTATTGAAACTAAGTGGCATGCATACTCTAATCAAGAGATTCGCACTTGCAGAAGCAAGACGTGCGGAAAAATATCTTGAAAAAGATCTAGCAAATATTTCAGACGAGTCAAAAAAAGAACTAGCAATTAGAATAATTGATGATCTCTTTTCAGTTCAAGTTGAGAAACTTGACGATTACTTTGTCATTACAGTATCTGATTATCTAAAACATTCGATCAATTTTCATGAAAGAGAATGGAAACTAATCAACAGACATGTAGAAAATGGGCAAGTCTTTCTCACTCCACATGAAACAGTCAGATTGATAAGAAAAGAATTGGGAACATACATCAATTCAAAAATTATTAATGCAAAAACACCTACAATGATTCCTGGTTTTGAGGGTTCTGTAAACAAACTTGTTTCATTATCAAAAAAATTTATTACTTTTACAGTGACTACAGGAGAATATCCTCCATGCATTAAACATGCAATTAAAGAACTTGAAAAAGGTGAAAACCTTCCACATTCTGGAAGATTCATGCTTGGAGCATTTTTGTTATCAAAAGGACAATCAGTAGAACAAATTGCACCTTTATTCAAAAATGCTCCTGATTATAACGAACGAGTTACGCTTTACCAACTAAATCACTTGGCTGGAACTTCTGGAAGTGGCACAAAATATCTTTGCCCTTCTTGTGAGAAACTAAAAACACAAGATCTCTGTTTTGCTATTCCAGAATGTGATAATATCATTAACCCATTACAATTTGGAAAGAAGAGAAAGTAATGCAAGAAGCTGACATTAAATTCCTAGAAGACTCGTTCAAAAAATACTATTTTGAGCATTTTGATCTAATCCGAGTTCCTGAGCGTACATTTGAAAGAGAATTTGGCTATCAAAAATTCAATTCTGGGATGACTCGTCACATCTCAATAAAAGATGATAAGGAATTACATCTCTTATTCATGCAAAATATTCCATCTGATGTTTATTGTTCAAATGCATATTATTCATTTCCTAATTTACCTATGAACGAAAAAGACTGGAAAGAAGCAGATCTTATTTTTGATATAGATGCAAAAGATCTCAATTTGTCCTGCAGAGAAAATCATACAGTATCAATATGTAATGAATGCAATCAAGTTTCAAAAAGTTCTGAACACTGTTTAAAATGTAATTCTACAAAAATAGAAAAAAAATCTCTACCGTGCAAAAATTGTATTGATTCATCAAAAACTGAAGTATCTAAACTATCTGAAATTCTAATTGATGATCTAGCAATAGATCAAGAAAACATCCATGTCTATTTTTCTGGCAATGAAGGATTTCATGTTTATGTGTATGGTTCACAATTTCAACAAATCGGTTCTAGAGAAAGATCAGAACTTGCAGATTATATTATGTTTAATGGAATTATTCCTGAAACATTTGGAATGAAGAAATTCAAACCAAATCGCTCATCTTTTCCAGATTTTAATGAAAAGGGATGGAGAGGAAGATTTTCCAAACAAGTGTTTGGTTCTAAATCAAAACGCTCAAAAATTATTTCAGAGTTACTTGTAAATGGTTATTCTTCTTTCCAAAAAACTCTTGATGATGTCTCAGAAAATATTGGGGTAAAAATTGATCCTAATGTAACTATGGATATTCATAGAATCTTTAGACTACCTGGTTCTATTAATAGCAAAAGTGGTCTTACAAAAATTCTTTGTAAAAATTTAACCAAATTTGATCCATATTCTGAAGCATCTTTTCTTAGTGATGAATCCGTAGAAGTTTTTGCAAACTGTCCAATAGAATTTTGTCTCAAAAATAAAAAATTTGGTCCATTTATCAACGAAAAAGTGACCATCCCTACATTTGCAGCAGTCTATATGGTTTGCAAAAAACTAGCAACAATAGCTTAATTTTGCTGGTAAGACATTAATTTACCAAATCACAACGAAATTTGATTTTGTATAGCGCCTCTACTGATAAGCCGACTCCACCTCCTGATACTGGGAAATTCATTAGATTAGGCATTGTTGCTATAATAGCAGTTGTAATTTTTGTTCTAGTTGGAAATCAGGCAGTGATTTTATCAATGAATTTCACTGAATTTGGCGATCAATTCACCAAACCTCTCTTTTACACTCTTGTCTCTACAATAATTCTATCTACAATTGCTCTTGTACGTGTAAATATTGTTGCCAGATCTTCAATTTTCTGGTATGCGATTAGTACCGGAATTGGATTTCTTGGCAAAGGAGGACAACAACCTGTCGCAAGTGATATTCCAAGTTTTAGTGATTACAAGATAACTACTTTACATTTTGTTATCTGGCAAATTACCAAGATTTTGCTTTTTGGAGCATTCTTTGTAAATATTATGTTTGGATTTGCAGCAGTATCATTTATTGATGGAAATACTCTTGGAATTGAAAATCTACCAACACTATTTTCTCTACCATTTGTAACTCCTGAAACTGATCCAAGTTATGCAGTTGAAAATGTTGTCCCAATGATTCCTGCTCTTGTGATATTGATTCCACCATTACTTGCAGCAATTGCACTACGTTTAGTTTTGTATATAGGAATTCATAAAATTATTCATGTTGTAACTTTATTTATTCGAGATTCTGCTGAAGGAAAACCTCGATATCTAAACTATGTTTCAACTATTGAGGGAATAATTGGCATTGGTGTGATCTGGGTTGGCTTTAATCTCTTCTTTACAGATCAAATTGATTACAATTCAAGGTATGTGATTGGTGGTGTACTTGTCATAGGTTCTGCACTAATTGGATTTTCAGTTGTGGATAGAATTAGAGCACGTATTCTAACTCATATGTTCAAGAGAGATGTATACATTAGAATTTTAACAATTATTGCAATTGCAATTATTATAGCAGGAGTTATTTCTGTTAACAACAGTGTTGCTGATGCAAAGAAGATTGAATATTTGGGACCATACACTGCTCAACAAATTGGAGTAAATCGACATCTTGGTGAATTAAACGATATACAAGAAAATACTCATGATGTCAAACTAACATCAGTTTCTCCAAATAATATCGATAATTATATACAACAAAACAGTGATGTTCTTGATGTAATCCGGGTTTGGGATTGGGAAGGAGCTTTTGCCAAATTAAAACCTGAAATTGGGCTCATTCCATATGTTGACTTTGAAGATAACGACATTCTTCGCTTTAACAATACTTTGTATTGGACAGCTTCAATGAAACCAATTCTACCAACATCTGTCAGTAGTGAAAACAGATGGTATAACGAGCATCTTGTATATACTCACGTTCCAAATGGATTCCTTACTCTTGAAGCAACTGATGGTCAGATTGTTGATAGCAGTGAATTTTTCGAGCAAAGAGAGATTTACTATGGTGAGGGTGGGCTATTTGAGCAAACCTGGTCTGCTTATCCTCTTTCAAGAGGTTCAGAGAGTGCTGAGCTTGGAGGAGTGTTCTATTCAGGTGCAGGGGGATTGGATATTTCGCCACCACTAAGTTGGGCCTTTGAACCAAACTTTTTGCTTTCATTTCCAGCTGAACCAGTTCATATTATGAGATACAAAGACGTTCACGAAAGAATGGAAATTCTTTATCCTTACTTCCTCTATGATTTGTTTGGAAAAGAATTAGATTCAATTCCTGTTACTGACGGAACAAATTCCTATTGGTTAATTCCACTAATTATTGGATTTGATACTAAAGAAGTTCCTTGGTCTGTTGGAAATCCCTACTTACGTTTGGCAGGCTATGCACTTGTGGATACATACGATGGTAATATTCAACTACTTGACACTGGAAATGATTTCTTTTCAGAAATGTTTGTTAGTCAATACTCTGAACGATTTATACCAATGCCAGTTTGGTTAGAAGAACAAATCCGATATCCTGTTGAACTATTTAATTGGAAAACAGAGATGTATAATATTTACCATGTAACTAATGTTGAGACATTTATTCAAGCTAATGAATTCTATGAAATTCCACGAGGACTTGATACTTATTATGTTCAAGCAAAACCACCTGGTTTTGAACAAACTGAATTCATAGGATTGCTCTCATTGGAATTACGCGGTTCACAAGGTAGAAACCTTGCAGGATACATGATAGTTGAAAATGATCTTGCTACTCTAGGAAACTTGCAGTTCTATGAAGTTCCACTAAACTCTACAAGTAAATTGATTGGTCCTACAGCAGTTAGAGAGGCACTTGATAGAGATCCAGACTTTGCTCAGCTCAAGACTCTCCTGAGAAATCCAAGAATTGGTGATAATATCTTGTATCGTGTAGGTGCACATGATGTCTACTTTATCACAGTATACACTGCAGGTGCAGGTGGGGTGGTTGCCCAAATAGGTACTATCGCAGCAGTTGGGGCTGCATTTAATGGAGAATATTTTGTTGGACTAGGTGAAACCCAAGAAAAAGCATTTGAAGCATACTTGAAGAAAGTTTCTGGCGTGGCACCAACTGAAATCCTTGATGCTGATTCTGTTGAACTAGTTAGAAGTGACAGAATTGATTTCATAAAATCTATTTTTGAAGAAAATGAGATTACAATTGCTGAACCAACATCTGTTCAGGTTCCTCTATCATTTAATGAAGGAGCACTATTCTTCTTCACTGAGAATGATCGTGAAGAAACTGAAGAGTTTCTATCTAAATTTATTGATGGCTTAGTAAAGCCACGTAGCGATAGAGTATTCCTATGGTACGAAGAAAACAATCTCAATATTGGAACAGTATTTGTCAAAGATGGAATACCTGAGATGCACTATGTTTCAATTGAGGTAGGCAACTAATTGCTTCTTGTTGTTGATAATGGTTCTATATATACAAAAAATTTAACTGACTTTCTAAACAAAAAAAATATTTTGTTCAAAGAACAAACTCCACAACTTTTAGACCTTAACTCACTTGAAAATTATGATTCTATTATTCTGTCTGGAAGAAGAAAAAATGAAAAAAAGATTAATGAGATCAATTCAAAAATTATTACTTTTTCAATTAACAATGACACAAAATTACTTGGAATTTGTTATGGTGCAGAAATCTTAGCTCTTACCTTGGGAGGAACAATTAGAAAGACTTTATCTATTCATAAAGGAAATGAAACGATCAAAATTTTCAAAGAAAATCCAATCTCTAGTGACTCTTTAGATGTCTTTGAAAGTCACAGGTTTGAGATATCTAAACTACCTAATACACTAGTTCCACTTGCAGAATCAAAGCATTGTAAATATGAAATCATTCAATATGAAAAAAACCCAATTTTTGGAACTCAATTTCATCCAGAAATGAGTCAAGATGGTCACGACTTGATTGAAAAATTCTGTTCCCTCTGATTGATTTTAATAACTCCCAAAATTTCTTTTGTTCATGGAAAAGCAAAGCCACGAATTACTTTTACCTCTTATTGATGAAGAAAATATTTGTCTTCCATTACCCATTAACGTAGTATCAAGATATTGGAATATTGAACTACCTATGGCTGAAGCAATAGAAACTGCAAAAAAATATTCAGGATTTAGTGGTAGTATTCTAATTGAAGGAATAGAGTCTGCAGAAAGACATGGCTTAACATGCAAAATAGTAAATTCATCTTTATCTGAGTTAAAAAAAATTATTGATTTGGGAATACCCCCAATTGTTATTCTTCCAGGAATTCCAGAAATTACACAACATGTCTCTGTCATTACTGGTTATAATGATGAAGAAAAGGTGATTCTTCATTATATTCAGAAAGGAAATCAAGAAGGAGAACAACAAGAAGGAGCTATACCAGAGGATATCTTTGACAAGGAATGGTCAGAGGAAGGAAGATTATTGATAATGTTAGCTCCATCAGAAATCTTATCCTCTGTAAAACTTGAAAATGATTCTAGTGACAAACCAAATCGATTGTGTTTTACCTCTGAGAGATTAAATATTCTAAAGAATTCTTCCGAATCACTTGATTCATTAAAACAAGCCATAGAAATTGATCCAAATAATTCAACTGTTCTACATCTATTGGGCGCGATGTTGAATGAACAAAATTCTTCTGAATGTGTCAAGTTTTATGAAAAATGCCTAGAAATCAATAACAGATCATATCTAACTTATAGCGGTCTGGGAAATTTTTATCTTAAAACAAATCAATTTGAAAAGGCAGAAAGTTATTACAATAAAGCTATTGAAATTGATCCAAAAAGATCTGCTAAAATTTACAAAAACCGTGCTTATCTTAGAGAAAAACAAAACAAAGGTTCTGATGCAAAAGAAGATCTCAAAAATTATTTGAAATATTTCCCACGAGCTCCAGATAGGGGAGTAATAGAACAAGCAATTAGAGAATTGTAGTGCGGAGTGCGGGATTTGAACCCGCGGCCTTCAGCTTGGGAAGCTGACGTTATACCAGACTAGACTAACTCCGCTTAGGAGATATTCAATAATTATGATTAAATATCTTGATTAGGACACCAAGGTATGGATGCAAAATGCCCAGAGTGTGAAAAAGTTGCAATTTTAGATGATGAAATTACGAATGTAAAATGTCCTCACTGCAACTTTGAAGCAGACTATGATACATATCTTGAAATCATGAAAGATCATGCAATGAATATGGCATCTGACTATATTCCAGATAGACCTGGAATGTAGTTACCAATAATTTCCTTTATCTGAGCAATCTAAATGAGCCCCACAGTTGGGACAAAACATATGGCATGCTTGCATAGCTATCATCTTGTTATCGCACTTTGGACATCTAATGTCTTCTCCCATGCATATCTTTGTGAATCTTGATTTAAAAATAATGTCCAAAGGTTAATTAGTCGTCCAACTTTTTTTTGGAATACTTGGCAAACTTCAAACTTACAATTTCAGACATTAAGGGAAAATCTGTATCAAAGGAACTTAAAGACAGCGATGCAAATCCCTTACTAGGATTACAACTGGGAAATGAAACTGATGCTGCAATTATAGGACTAAGTGGAAAATTAAAACTCACTGGAGGAAGTGACAAATCTGGTGTTCCTATGAGAAAAGATATTCATGGTGCAGCAAGAAAATATGTTTTACTTTCTAAAGGAGTAGGTTTGAAAGATACAGAAACTGGACAAAGAGTAAGAAAATTAATGCGCGGAAATACAGTATCAGAAGAAATCTATCAAGTAAATTGTAAATTTGATGGAGAATTACCAGTTGAAGCACCAACTGAAGTTGCAACAGAGTCTAAAGAAGAGAAAACTGAAGATAAAAAAGAATAACTTAACATATACCGATTCTACATTTTGACTCATGCATTGGAGAGAGACACTTCCTGATTGGTACATTAAAAAATATGGATATCAACCATGTGTTAACATTGGAACTGCTGGTCATGTAGATCATGGAAAAACTACTCTTATTCAGGCATTAACTGGTTCATGGACAAGTGTACATAGTCAGGAACTAAAACGTGGAATTACTATTCGTGTGGGATATTCAGATGCTGCATTCTACAAATGCGAAAGTTGTGAGGAATCTTTAGGATATTCTACAACCCCAAAATGTAATAATTGTGGAAAGGAAAGTGAATTATCTCGAGTTGTTAGTTTTGTAGACAGCCCTGGGCACGAAAGTTTGATGGCAAACATGCTTTCAGGTTCTGCCTTGATGGATGGTGCGTTACTACTAGTTGCTGCAAATGAGAAAGTTCCTAAACCACAAACAAAAGAACATCTTTTGGCTCTCCAAACTCTTGGAATTAAACAAATAGTTGTAGTACAAAACAAAGTTGATCTACTTTCTTACGAAGAAGTTTTAGCAAACTATCAAGATATAACAAAATTTGTCAAAGGAACTGATGCTGTAAATTCACCTGTTATTCCTATTTCCGCACAATCTGGACTGAATATTAATGCATTAATCAGCTCTATAGAATCAACAATCAAAACACCTGAAAGAGATGAAAAAAAAGATACTGTTATGCATGTTTTGCGTTCTTTTGATGTAAACAAACCTGGCACGAAATTAAAAAATATCAAAGGAGGCGTTATTGGTGGAAGTCTAACCCAAGGAGTTTTCAATGTTGGTGATGAAATTGAAATTAAACCTGGTGTTATGAATGAGAAAAAAAAGTTATACGAACCTATACTGACAGAAATTGTTTCTTTAGGAACCGCTGCAGGAATTGTTGAATCAGTAAAGCCAGGTGGCTTGGTTGCTATTGGAACTAAATTAGATCCTTCTATGACTAGAAGTGATTCATTTATCGGTTCAGTTATTGGAAAACCTGATACACTTCCTGAAAATTTTACTCAATTAAAACTAGAAGTGAATCTATTTGATTCTGCAGTAGGAATTACTGAGGATGTCAAAGTCCAACCAATTCAATCAGGTGAACTACTTCGACTAAATATTGGAACTGCTCCTGTTTTGGGCAAGGTTAACAAAATAAAATCAAAAAATATTGAGATTGAACTTAGGAGACCTGCCTGCATCTTTGAAGGTGGAAATGTAGCAATTAGTAGGAGAATTGCTGAAAGATGGAGACTAATTGGTGCAGGAATAATTGGTTGAAGTAATCTGTGACACAAATTTTCTAATTCATCTAGCAACTAGGAGAATCAAAAATATTGATAATCTTGATGTAGAAATTGGTCAAATCACTTTTGTTGTACCTCAAGTTGTAAAAAATGAGTTATCTGAATTAGCAAAAAATCCAGAAAAAAACCAAGATATTCAATCAACTCTTCATTACATAAAAAATTTCAAAACAATCCCTATTCTTGGTACATTTGCTGACAAAGAGTTGCTTGATTATGTTTCAAACAACAAAGTAATTGTTGCTACAATGGATAAAGAACTGAAAAAACAGATCAAAAATCTTGGAAGCTCTATAATGTCTTTTTCAAATGATAAAATAGTTTTAGAATCTTAGAAAAATTTAACTCTGAGCATTTCTAAATTCTGATGTGAGTAATTTTACTTTAGAAAGTGAAGCATTTGATAGTGGGGGAGTGATCCCTCGGAAATATGGTTATAAAAATGGAAATCAAAGTCCTCCTCTAAAGATTAGTGGTGTTCCCGAAAATACATCGTCTCTAGCTCTTATAATGGATGATCCTGATGCTATGGGCGCTGTTGGAAAAGTATGGGTACATTGGGTTTTGTGGAATATCGAACCTAATGTTGTAGAATTTAAAGAAAATTCTATTCCATTAAATTGTCTTGAAGGCAAAACCGATTTTGGAGAAATTAGTTATGGCGGACCAGCTCCTCCAGATAAAGAACATACATACATCTTCAAACTATATGCATTAGATCAAAAATTAGATGTCGATAAAGGCTCAACTAAAAAGCAAATAGAAGAAGCTATAAAGAATCATATAATTTCAGAAACCAGACTTGAAGGAAAATATTCTCCATAAATTCAAACTATGTGATTTTTTATACAAAGAGTAATAAGCAAAGTTTTTTGAGAAAAAACAATTGTTAACAAACACAAGACTTGTTTCTATAGGTAATTTTAATTTAAAATTAAATCATCTTCTAATAATTTCAATTCTTGCTTTATCATTTAGTGTTTCTTTTCTACTTCGTTCACAAGCAGCTGATTTTGGGTTTGAATTAAATGAGTTTGATCCTTTTTTTAATTATAGAGCTACTCAGTATATTGTAGATAACGGAATCGGGGAATATTTTGAATGGAATGATGGTCTAAGTTGGTATCCACATGGCAGAGACATATCTGCAACCTCTCAAGTAATGCTTCATCTAACTGCTGCTACAACTTATTGGATTTTTGGGGGAGGCTCAGATCTTTATGATTTTACTATACTATTTCCAGTAGTTTTTGGTTCTTTATCTGCAATTATTATTTTTGCTTTAGTTAGAGTCATAGGTGGTACTACTGCTGGCTTGTTTTCTGCTTTGTTGTTTTCTATTTCATTACCGATACTTATTCGAGGTCCAATTGGGTGGTTCAAATCAGAACCTCTAGGACTATTTTTCGGTCTTTTGACAGTCTATTTTCTACTAAGTGGAATAAATTCTCAAAACAAAAAAATAGCTTTTGCAAAACTCATCGGTGCTGGAATTTTCACCACATTTTCTATTTCAACTTGGGGAGGCAATCAATTCTTTATTATTCCCTTAGGAATTTTCTTTCTTGCATTACCATTTTTGAGAACTGATCATAAATTCATCATATGGGCTATTCCTCTTTATACAATTACTACAATTTTAGCTTCTTTGGGATTTGAACGAGTAAGTTCCAATTTTATTTTTGGATTGGGAGGAATTTCATTAATAGTTTCTACTCTATTTTTAGTATTTTGTATTTTTATTCAAAACAAAAGTTTAAAAAATAAAACAAGAAATGGTTTGTTATTTTTGGTGGCACTTTTAATAATTGTCCCAAGTCTTATGATCGTTAATTCTGATTCTCAATTTTTACCATTACCTAGTCATAGATATCTTAATGCTTTGAATCCTTTTTTGACTACAAC
>CATMRH010000030.1 GCA_950073955.1 uncultured archaeon
GCTTTTCTTTATGCCATAATTGCGGGTAGCTGCTAATCCTTGGTTTTTAGTTGTATAGATGCTTGTTTTAGGCTTGTTGAGGTTTGCAATGAAGTGATTTGTGAACTCATTAGTAGAGCCATCATTTACAATAATGATTTCATAGTTAGTATATGTTTGATTAAAAACGGAGTTTAAACATTCTTCTAAAAATTTGCCTTGGTTAAAACAAGGTATAATAATTGATATTTTTGGAATTGATGGATTGATATCTTTGTCTCATCAACCACTTGAATTGGGACTAGTTCTTGTATCGTTAGGAGGAGTCTTGATAATAAAAAATAGAGAACATACAAAACTCAAAGCATTTCTTCCATTCTCAATTATGACATTCTTGTTTTTAACAACTTGGCTGATCTTTAATCTCATTCTATTTTTTGGACATACCATCCAATGTATCCCAGTTTATGAGATATTCTCATCAGGTTGCTCTATTTTGTAATTTTTAATTTTTAGATATGACATTACTATCATAGTCACAGAACCTACTAGTATCAAAACTCCTGCTGGAATCATTTGTTGGGAATTTGTATTGCCAAATTCTACTTGTAAATTGATTTGATTTTTTGAAATATTTGTAACTTTTACAGTATGTGTACCATCTTCATTAAAATCAAAATATCCTACTGACATTTTTGTCTGAACCTGTTCTTCTTGAATTACATTGTCTTTAGTATCTAGTATTTGGACAAATACCTCTTCTCCTGCAAACTCAGGCATGTAGACTCGGTAAAATCCAATATCTGCACCTTCAAATTCTGAGTTTAATTCAAAAGAATCTGATTGTTTTAGCAAAATTGTATCATATGTTTTTTCAGTTTCAACAAAAATAAATGAAATCCAAATAATTCCTATAATTGTTAGCCCTAATCCCAATTTGAATAGTGATACTTTCACTTCATCATAGTGACAAATTATTTGCCTAATAAAATAATCTAAAGGACTCGGAGGGCTTCGATCCCTCGACCTAGCGGTTCGAAGCCGCTCGCACTATCCAGACTGTGCAACGAGTCCAAAGAAGTAAGATTTTAACGGGCCTAAATATCTGTCTAGATACTTTGAAAGTCTCAAAAAAAGTTACAGGTGTTGAATATGCAATTAGAGATATCGTTTTAGCTGCAAGAAAAGTGGAACAAAAGGGAATGAAAGTTGATTATCTCAACATTGGTGATCCTGTACAGTTTGGTTTTCAACCACCAGATAATGTTAAACAAGCTTTGATTGATGCTGTTAACAAAGGTGAAAACTATTACTCTGAATCTGAAGGTCTCTTAGAGTTAAGAGAAGAGATTGCAAAAAAAGAAAATGCAAAAGGACTATCAATTTCAGCCGATGAAATTATAGTTACTAACGGTGTTTCTGAAGGACTTGATATGGTGATCTCTTCAATTATAGAAGAAGGTGATGAGGTACTTTTACCAGGACCATATTATCCACCATACGCATCATATGTAAGACTGCATGGTGGGATTCCTGTAGAGTTTGCAGTAGACTTGAATAATTCTACACCTGACATTGATGATATTAAATCTAAAATTACTTCAAAGACAGTTGCAATCTGTTTGATAAGCCCAAACAATCCTACTGGTGTGGTGTTTAACGAAAATTCACTCAAAGAACTAGTAGATATTGCAAATCAACACAATCTCTACATAATATGTGATGAAATTTATGATCAAATTATTTTTGATGAAAAATTTGTGGGAATTGGCAAAGTTGCCGGAGATTCACCTGTAATTATCCTAAATGGTTTCTCCAAAGTTCATCTCATGTCTGGCTGGCGAATTGGGTATATTGCATTTAACCAATCACCACAACTTGAAGCAATACGAGAACATCTTCCAAAACTAGCAAGAGTTAGGATTGCAACTAGTCTTCCAGTACAACATGCAGCTTTAGAATCTCTCCGCGGTCCTCAAGATTACATTAATGTCTTTGTGACTGAAATTAAAAAACGTAGAGACTTGGTCATAAAGCGTCTCAATGAAATGCCTGGTATTTCTTGTCCAAATCCAAAAGGTGCATTTTATGCATTTCCAAAGATTGAAGACAATAGATTTGGTACAGATAAAGAATTTGTTACAAAACTTCTAGAAACAAAAGGAGTACTAACAGTTCACGGTTCTGGATTTGGAAAACAATATGGAAGCGGACATTTCAGACTTGTTTATCTTCCTAGTCTTGAAATATTAGATTCTGCAATGAACAAAATTGAAGATTTTGTCAGTTAGAAATTCCAAACTGAAAATTTTTCAGGAATTATTTCTATAATACAGTCTGTATCATCAAGTAATTCTTTTGCAGATTTGTTCTCAAATGTCTTAAAGTATCTTAAAAGAATTTTTTTTGCAATTGTTTTTACTTTGTTGTTTTCTAAAATTAAATTAGCATTGCCTTGCCCCATTACCCCGTAAATGTTTGGAGCGTTAATCCCTACATCAACACAAAAGGCAACTCGTTTGTTACTTTTTACATTTTTTGCCTTATTTGTCCTAGTGTTTGTTCCTATGTAGATCTTTTTTCTACTATACAGATACCAAACAGGAGCAATATGTGGTGTTTTGTTTTTACCAATTGTTGCAAGCCGTAATACTTTTTGTGATTTTAGAAATTCATCTCTTTTGTTCATGTTTTCTAAATCCTAATGCTATCATAAAAATCCCAAAGCCTAATGTTACCATTGAAACTTTTTCATTTGTTATTTCTCCATTAAACAAAAAATCTTGAACAAATTCTGGCCCCCAGATGAATAGCTGTCTGATTAGAACTATTCCTGCCATTACAGAAAAAAGTGTACCAATTGCTGTAAACCAATTTCTGCCTCGTCTATAGTATTCGTGACTCATGATAAATGAAAAAAACAGGCTTAGACAATTTTAATGCCAGGATTTTTTATCTTATTTCTTATCATTGCATTAAGAAGAAGTGGTGTAGACATTTCTGCAAAATAAGATAATTCTATTGGACCCAAGTAAATTGGTCTCAGTCCTTTAATTTCATTAATCAATCCATTTACCACTTGAACTGATGCATCATCTCCACATACAAATATGTCATAATCAAGTACCAATGTTGGATTGACTAGCTTCTTTTCAGAAATCACATGAAATGCTGAAACAAGTTTTGATTTGTCCTTCATATGTTTTGATACTAGTTGATATGAAAATGGTTTATTTTCCTTAATTGCTACACATTCAAATCCAACACCTGTTTTTGTCATTGGAACAATTGGAGATACAACAACACAACTATCTTTGATCTCAGGTAATACTCCAGAACATGTTGAATCAATATTATCATATGGAATTGATAAAATCAAAACATCACTCTCCTTTGCAACTGAAAGATTATCATTTCCAGAAATTATTCCCTTGATTTCTCCAAATGCTTCTTTGGCAAGATTGGTATATTCTACTGCTGAATCTGATGCTCTTGCAGCATCTCTGGAGCCAATAATTACATCGTGGTTTTGTGACCATCTTAAAGCAAAGCCTTTACCCATCCCACCAGTTCCACCAATAATTCCTATTTTCATGATGATCTATCTGATAATGTTATTATTATCTATATTTGAATTTCGATCAAATTGGGACAAATAATTTTCCTTAGACATGGTCAGGCAAAAAATAACACTGAAAGAATTTTAGCTGGTAGAACTGAAGGTTTTCCATTAACTGATACTGGAATAAAACAATCTGAACATACTGCTGAATTACTTAAACACATGAATATCTCTGCAATTTATTCAAGTCCAATAGAAAGAGCAAAACATACTGCAGAAATTGCTGGAAAATACAACTCACTTGAAGTTACAATTGATGATCGTCTAAATGAACTTGATATGGGAAAATTTACTGGCATGCCATATGATGAAATTTTTAAGAGTCACGGCAATGTCTTTATGAAATTCTATAATAGCGAACTTGAGATTGCTCATAATGGAGTAGAAACTTTTCCTGATGTCAAAAAACGAATTCTAGGAATTGTTGATTACGTAATTGAAAAACATCCTGATGAGAATGTCTTGCTTGTAACCCACATGGACCCAATCAAAGCAATGCTTTCAACCATTATTGATCTATCTCCTACCAATCTCTTTGAATTGATAATAGCAAATGCATCTCTTAACATCTTTAGAGAAAAGGATAGAAAATATTCACTTTCAGGACTTAATGTAATGGATCCATCACGTTTTGATCAAGTTGGTAGTTTGTAATCTTGAAAACCCTTAAATATAAAAAATAGGTTTCGTCATTTAATCGCTAATGAAAGGGATAGTTGGATTACTCTTAGTATTGGCAGTTTTAGTAATAATTCCAGCTCTAGATTTGGCATTCGCTGCAGGTCAGGAGCCTGGAGAATATGTTGATCGTAGAGTGATTATCTGGAACTTGTTCTTTAGAATGATGACTGTTGCGTTTACAGTTGGTGCTGTAGTCGCAGGAACAATGATCTGGTTAGTTTGGAGATTCCGAGAATCTCATCCAAAAGCAAAGCCAACTGCATATGAGGGGACTGACTGGTAGAATTGAGTGGACACTCTAACTATCCTGAATGGATTTACGTTGCTGTTGTAATTGCATTGATGGCTTGGGTTGGAGCAGAAGCATGGGAGGCAGAAAGACTTGTGGAACATATTCCTGAAGGTGCTGAAGTGATCAAAGTTACAGCGCAACAATGGTTCTGGACTTTTGAACATGAAGATGGAACAAAAGAAATTGGTGAACTACACGTTGAAGTCGGAAAGGCATACAAATTTGAGATAAGATCAAAAGACGTAATCCACTCTTTTAACATTCATGATTATGTTGTTTTAATGGATGCAGTTCCGGGTCGAGTTAACACTGTATGGTTTGCTCCAGATGCAGTAGGAATTCATGATATTCAATGCAGAGAATACTGTGGATTGATTCACTATAACATGCGTGGAACTCTATATGTGGAGGACCCATCATCTTGATAACATTATTATCACAACTTTCTATCGTTTCAAGTGAAGAGATTAACTAATGGTTCTAGAATTACAAAAGCCACGTCCAATTTGGCAAATTATGTTCTCAACACATCACACTGATATTGGTTTACTCTATCTAATTTCCTCACTAGCATTCTTGTTCTTAGGTGGCTCATTAGCACTTGCAATTAGAATTGAGTTATTTTTACCAAATATTGAAGGGACTGGACAAATTATTGCAGATTCAATGACCTTCAACAGAATCTTTACTGTTCATGGTACAACGTTAATCTTCTTGTTTATCATTCCTTTTGCATCTGCAGTTGGTAATTACTTTGTTCCAATAATGGTTAGATACAAGGATATGGCATATCCAAAACTCAATGCAATTGCATTTTGGATGATTCCGCCTGCTGCTGTACTCGTCTGGTTAGGCTTTGCAGACTTTACTTGGTACGCACAACCACCATACTCTATCATCAGTGCCCCGGGTCCCGCAGCTGACATGTGGATATTTGGACTAAAGATTTTGGGTGTTTCATCAGTACTTGGTGCCATTAACTTTGTAATTACAATTCTCAAATGTAAGCATCCAGACATGTCAATTGGTCAAGTCCCGCTTCTAGCTTGGTCATTCTTAGCAACATCTGTGATTATCATTGTTGCAATTCCAACATTTGCAGCAGCACTCTTGATGCTTCTAACTGACAGACTAGGTGTTAGTGGATTTTTTAATCCTGCAATGGGTGGTGATCCAATAGCATATTCACATTTGTTCTGGTTTACATTCCATCCAGAGGTATACGTCTTGGTAATTCCAGCAATTGGTATGATGTATGAAATCATTCCAAGATTCTCAAGAAAGCCAATCTACAGCTATAACTCTGGAGTCTTTGCGTTTGTAATGCTGTCTCTTGTAGCTTTTTCATCATGGGGACATCACATGTTTGCAACAGGAATGTCATTTACCGAAAAAACAGTCTTTATGGTAGGAACTCTTGCAGCTGTTCCAGCATCTGCCATGCATGTGTTCAACTTTATTGCAACAATGTGGAATGGTAGAATTAAATTCGCAACACCAATGATGTGGGCAGTTGGAGGAATTGCATTATTCTTCGCTGCAGGTGCAGGTGGTGTTGTTAACACCGCAATGCCATTAGACTTTTCAACACATGATTCATACTGGGTAGTTGGTCACTTCCACCTCTTTGTAATGGGTACTATTGCATTTGGTTCAATTGGAATGGTTTACTACATGTTCCCATATGTCACGGGTAGAATGTACAATGAAACTGCTGGTAAGGTACACTTTTTTCTGTCATTTGTAGGCACAATATTGGTATTCTTTACACAACATGTGCTTGGTTTGTACGGAATGCCACGAAGAGTTTTCGATTATCCTCCAATCCCAGAATGGATTGCCATGAACCAGATTGCATCTGTAGGTGCAATGATTATTGGTGTCAGTATGGCAATCTTCTTGGTAAATATGATTTATAGTTCAGGAAAAGGACAACTTGCCAACACCGAAGATCCATTTGGTCTAGGTGGAAAGTATTACTATCCTTTCGAGGCAAAGAACCCACATCACTAGGAGAAAAAAATGAGTATCGAAACAAAACACCCAGCAAGCGAATCAAAACAACAAGTATACAGAACAACTTCAGAAAGAACTGTAAAAATGATGGTCATAATGTTAGGCATTTGCATTGTTGGTGGAATGATATTCTTTTCAATGTGGGACTATTGGATTTCAACTCCTGCTCCAGTTGTAGCGATGATGGCAGGAGAAGCAGATCATGCTGCACCTGCAGCAGCAACTGGGAAAACAATTACACAAGATCTAACGTTTATTGAATCATCTGACTTTAGGACTTTGGCATTTAACGCGTTACCGGGTGAGGATGACAATAATCCGACAGTTCACATGAATGTTGGAGATACTGTTGTCTTTAATGTAGACAATGGCGGAATATCATTTCACGCATTTGGTGTTACACAAGGTACTGAGGGAATTACTGGAATTATTCCAGGAAGTGAAATTGGAACTATGTCAAATGCATTAAAACCAGGAGAAGGCGGTTCTTCTGAATTTGTTGCAGGTGAGGAAGGAACTTACTACTATATCTGTACAGTTCCTGGTCATAGAGAACAAGGAATGGTTGGAGAAATAATTATAGGTCCCACACAAGGTGGTTCTTCTGGTATAGCATCACCTCCAACAGGTGTATCTCATGAATTTACTTTGAACTTTGTAGAATCTGATGATTTTAGGACTTTGGCATTTAATGCATTACCAGATGAAGATGGTCATAATCCAGAAATTCGAGTAAATTCTGGTGATGAGGTAACCATTACTGCCAATAACATGGGTAAATCATTCCATGCATTTGGAGTTGTTTCAAACCCTGAAGACTTTAACAGTGTAATTTGGGACTCTGCAATTGGTTCAATGTCAAATACATTGAAACCAGGTGAGGGTGATAGTACTACTTTCACTGCTGGTGCCTCAGGAACTTACTACTACATCTGTACTGTTCCAGGACATGCATTACAAGGCATGCAAGGTAGCTTTATCGTAGAATAATCTTGGCAATTCAGTATCTTGCATTAGCCACAATGATTGTTTTGTATTCTCTAATGTTCATTGGAGGATATATCTCCGCAGCTGGACTTGGTTTGACTTGTCCTGATTGGCCACTGTGTCCAAGTGGGATATTACCTACTGAAGAATATTTTATTGAATGGACTCATAGATTAGTTGCTGCCACTACAGGAGCATTGGTAATTGCAACTATGGTTGCCTGTCTAATTAATAAAAATGCAGACTTGAAGATCAAAGTAACAAGCTCACTTGCAACTGTATTTGTTATTACTCAAATTACTCTAGGTGCTTTGGTAATTGATCTGAAACTTCATGCAGTTTTAGTTTCCATTCACTTGGGAATTGGAATATTGTTATTTGCAATGGTGTTGCTAACTACTTTGTTTGCATTTAGAATCTCTAGAATTTCTATCAAATCTAAAGTTTAGATTTTTTAAATTTTTTTGTAAAGTAAACATACCCAATAGTTATTGCAAGAAATAGAGCACCTATAGTTATTGCAATGAAGAAGATGTATCCAAATGGGTTTTGTGTTCCCATGTTAAATGTATAAGTTACGACTACTTGATTTTCTCCAATGTCATACAAGTCAACCTTTACTATATGGTTTCCTGAATTTTTCCATACATAATCCAAGTCCCAATGAGCTCCCTCTATGGATTTGGGAGGTATTGTATCTACTAGTTCTTCGTTATAGTAAATTTTAATTCCCATTCTGAATCTGTCAACTTCTTCATAGTCAAATCCCTCAGTTACTCTTATCAAAAATATAGATGGTTCGCCAATTTCGGGAAACTCAGGCAACGTAGCTACCTGTACCCTAAAACCTGCCTCAAATTTCTCTCCAGAATTAAACATTGAATGAGCATTAACATCAAATACTGAGATGGATGAAAATAGCAAAATAAAGATCAAAAAAAACGATCGCTTTTTAGTCATTTAATTATGAATAAAATTTGATAAATATATTGTAAATCAATTTCTTTACAAAAATCTTCAAAACCTTTAAATCCTAAACTACGAGGATCTGAATTGTGACTTTTGTTACAAAATCTATTGATATCAAAACACCTGTAGACAATGTTTTTACCTATTTTGCAAGACCAGAACATGTTTCAGACCAAATTAAAACTGATACTGTAGGTATGACAGTCATTCCTATGGATATCAAAGAAGGGATGGGTGTAGGTACAACTTTTAGAATTATTGGTGACTTTAGCGGTAAACGTCTAGAGTGGGATTGTGAGACAACCGAATTTATTAAAAATGAAAAGATCTCTGCAAAGCAAATTGAAGGTCCTTTTAAGAGATGGGAGATCACTAATGAATTCAAAGCATTAGGTGAGAATCTTACTAGAGTAACTATGTCAGTAGATTATGTAATGCCATTTGGTCCACTAGGCGCAATTTTAGATAAAGCAAAATTTGCAAAGTCTGCTGAGAGAGGTATGGAGACTGCTCTTTACAACGTTAGAGGTTTACTAGAAGGAAATGGTTCAATTCCTGTATACATCACACTAGATGCATACAGAAAAATTCTTGTCGAAAAGAAAAAGATGAATGATGTTCCAGTCTCAACTGTTATTACAGCAATTCTTGAAAAGTACAATGAAATAGAAGCTAAAGTACAAAACTAAATTTTCCTTTATTTTACAATCTTAAGATTAATAACAACTCTGAGTTTATCGATTTTGGTGGGTCTATGGCGCAGCCAGGTAGCGCACCGGACTCTTAATCCGGTTGTCGAGGGTCCGAATCCCTCTAGACCCGCTTTTAATTTTAAATAATTTTTCAAATCTGCAAAATTGTATTCAAAGAAAATACAATTCTCAAATAAATAGAAATTATAGTTTTCTTAATAGAGTGAATCTAGCTTTGTCAGGTTCTATATCTTCATGCATATCTACATCACTTACAATTTTTACCTTATAATTTATCCATCTTTTGTACATGTTACGAAATTTGTGATTATCATCAATTTGTTTTTCTGTTGCTTCAAATTTTTCACAATTCATAATGTATTTTCTAGCTACTCTATACATCTCTGCAACCCCTTTTTCTAATGCGTCATCATCCAAATAATTCAATAATTGGTGTGTAAAAACAAAGTCTATTGAAGAATCTTCAAATGGTAAATCAGTAATAGTTCCTTTCTTAAAATCTGCAATTGAAAGTTTCTTTTTTGCTATATCCAAAGCATTATCGTTTAGATCAATTCCATGAATTTGGAATGTATCTGGAAATAATCTCAAGTCGATTCCAGTTCCACATCCTATCTCTAGAACACTTGTGCAGCGCAAAGAAGTAGCCAAATCTCTTGTATATATTGCAAATTCTTCATTGTATCTTACTTCATTCTCATCTGCATATTTATCCCAAAATTCTTTATTGTAACTCATATGGAATTTTTTAACATAGCTATATTTGATACTAATTGTTTAGTGCTGACACTTACATGGAACAAGTTTTGTGTCAAAAGTACAATCATCTGGACCATCTGATTTTCCATGTGTTGGAATCTCCTTCATACAGTCTTCATGACGCCCTTTTCTACAAAACCAGCAGATTTCTTGAGTATCATCTGTAGCACATGAGTCCATAATCTCTAATAATTTTTGTGGATAAAAAACTTCGTGGAAAATTAGATAAATGTCAACCATGGCAAGAATCTTTCATCTTTGCCCATAACTGCATTGGTAAATGATTTTTGTAATGCTTTTGTAATGTTTCCCATCTTGCCATTTCCAATCTTTACTTTGTCTACCTGCGTTACTGACTTTACCTCAGCAGCAGTTCCTGTCATGAAAATCTCATCAGCTGCATAGAGATCATCTCTTTCTAGATCTCGTTCAATTACAAAGCCACCATTTTCTTCAATAATTTGAATTACGCTATCTCTTGTAATTCCCTCTAGTAATCCTGCTGAAAGAGGCGGTGTTTGAATAATATTGTCTTTTACAATAAAGATATTTTCAGCACTTCCTTCTGAAACCTTTCCAGAATAATTTAACATAATTGCCTCATCATATCCATTCTCCAATGCTTCCATTCTTGCAAGTGCTGCATTTGAATAATTTGCTGCCGCTTTTGCTTGCATTGGTTGAGATCTTGAATCAATTTTTATCCAACTTGATACTTTACATTTTGCTCCAGAGAATTTACCTGCTTTTGATTCCCCCATCTTCCATGCCCAACATGCAATTGAAACGTCTACTTTGTTTTGAGTAGGAGTGAGTCCCATCGTCCCATAACCATAATATGCTAGTGGTCTAATGTAACATTCTTTGAGTCCACTAGACTTTGTAGTTTTTATTATAGCATTTGAAATTTCTTTTTTTGAGAATTGCATCTTCATTGAATACAATTTTGCAGATTTGAAAAATCTATCAACATGTTCTGGCAATCTAAATATTGCAGAACCATTTGGTGTGTTATAGCATCTAATTCCCTCAAAGATTGATGTTGAATAATGTAATGCATGAGTTAGTACGTGAACTTTGGCATCTTTGAACGGTACTAGCTTTCCATTCATCCATATTTTGCCAATCTCTTTCATAGGAGAGAGAAAAAACTCTGCTAATTTAAAGAATTATTTTTTAATCTAGTTTTTCTAAATTTGGAAACTACATATCAGACAAATGACAAATTCTAGTATGGAATGGATTCTGGGTTTTTCTGGAATAATTTTTCTTATAGTAGGTTTGGTTGGTCAAGCATTTGAAATGAGAAAAATTCGCTTGACCACATACAAAGATGAAGAATTAGCCTCAGCAAATATTTTCATGAATAAGAAGAACTTCAAGTGGTATGCATTACTTGGGATTGGAATAATTCTTTGGTATGTGGCTGAGCGTATGTAATCTAATCTATATAGATCATCTCTAAATACTAGAAAATTCAACTTAATGTATCGCGTGTTTTGGGTAACGCCGGACTGAGTCTAGATAATGGTCCAAGAACAAACCCATGATGGCGTTTACGGTGAAAGCCCGTAATGCCACTCTTTTCATTAAACAAAATTAATTTTTGAAATCTCTTCGTGTATTGCATTAATGGCTTTGTTAATGTTATCTTCTGCATCTTCTACAACAATAATTATTCGTGAAGTTTCTTCCTGTGCATCCATATTCAAAATGTTTAATCCTGACTCACCAATCTTTGTACTAGTTCTTGAAACAACTTGTTGAACCCTCCACATCTCATCTCCAATTAACGTAATTACTCCTCTGTTGTATGTAATTGTAGCAAGGGAATCAAATCCTAACAAATATTTTTCATTTCTTTTAACATAATCCCCATCTAAGAACAATATTCTAGAAAACTCAATTCCATCTTTTGTAAATGGTGATAAAATTATGAACTCACTGTAACGTTTGTCTTTTTCTAATGATGTTAACAATTTTTGAATACAGATTGTTTCAATTCTGAAAATTGCACAATTTTCTTTTCCTGTAACTATCTTAATTGGGTGTCCCTTTTGTTCATCTAATGCTCTCTTTATTATGGTCACTTTTTCTGGATTTTTCATATTTGTAACAGTAATTGGCATATCTACTCCATTTTCTACAATTTCTTTAATAGCAATGGGATCTAATATTTTCATTCCAAACATTCCTGCTAGTCTTGCTTCATTGTATGACAATTGAATTACTTCGCTTAATCCAGATCTCACGATTTTTGGATCGGCAGAAACTACTGCACTATCTTTTTCAAAGTCTATACTAGTTTCATATTTTTTATGAAATAATATTCCTAGATCTGCAGCAGTTCTATCTGAACCTCCTCGCTCATATGTAGTTGTAACATTATCCACTGTTTTTCCAATAAATCCTCCAATTGCAACCACTTCATTTTCTTCTACCAACTTTGCTGTTTTACCCATTTTTTCCTTGGATTCTGTTGTCAGAAAATTTGTTGATTCTATGTTGTTATCTGTAATGATTGGCCAATCATCAAATCCTACAGCATCTGTCTTTATAC
>CATMRH010000031.1 GCA_950073955.1 uncultured archaeon
ATCTCTGCTTCCACCTCTATCATCTCTGCTTCCACCTCTATCATCTCTGCTTCCACCTCTATCATCTCTGGAATATCTTGAACCTCTATCATCTCTGCTTCCACCTCTATCATCTCTGGAATATCTTGAACCTCTATCATCTCTTCTTTCACGTCTATCATCTCTGAAATTTCCACCACCTCGTCCAAATGATTCAGGTTTTCTGATGTCTTTTTCAGTTGGATTTTCGTATTTCTTGCCTATTTCACCAACTCTAATGTTGAGTTTTTCAAGTAATGTTTCGTTTAGGCCTTCTCCATAGACATCTACTCTTGCAGCGATTACTGCTTTTGCAGCAACTGCACGTGCAATTTTTCCTCTTTGCCATCTTGGAGCAGTATGAACCATTGCATGTTGGAATAACAATCCATGCTTTGGTGGTTGAGAACCTGTCTTTAATGATCTAAACAATGCTTTTTCAGCTCCTAAAACTTGAATTGTACTTGCAGGCATTGATGCCATTTTTTTGAGACTTCCAGCTCGTCCTAAAAGCCTTGCACCAACTGCAGTACCAAGTATTGCTGAAATATTTGGTGCAATTTCTTGCATTTCAGATTCAACATGGTCTTCAAGTTTTTTACGTAACTCATGAAAGTCTAAAATTTGTTTTGCAATTGATTGTACTATTGCCAAATTAACATCCGAAATATCTCCACCTCTGCTTTTTGATGAAATTAAAGATAGCATTTCTACTTTTGATTCTGGAAAACCTGCATCCTCAAAAACTTGTTTTGTTAATGATTCACGTTTTCCAGCTATTACAATTTGTGCATATCCATTGATACTGTCAATTATATTATCTAATTCTGGAAAATGTAATCCATACCATTCTCTAAGTCTTGAACTTAATGCATTTGCTATCTTGTCAATTTCATCTAGGGAATTAATTGCTTGAATAATGTGAAGATCTGGGCTTTCTGATACCTCAGTAACTATTGAAGATGATAATCCTAGCGCAAATTCTCTAAGTTTTCCTAGTGTATCTTGAAGATTGCTAGCAAAACCTGAATCAACTATAATTTGTGGTTTTGTTGTTTGTATTGTTTCTAACTCTGATGCTTCCATGATTTGTGCATCGATAGAATATTTTTTCAAAATAACTAGTAATGATTCATCACTAACAGTAACTACTCTCTGAATTGAAGATAGATAATTTATGAGCTCATTTAGTTTTGCTTCCTTGTTTTTTACTGAAAGATACTCTTTAACAGGATTTGAGAAAGAAAACGCTCTTTCAAGTTTTTCATCATTGAAAACTGAGATTCCTAATTCTGTTAAAATCACAGAATACATGACTAGTTCAACCTAAATCACCTTTAAAAAACGTACCAGAATTATGAATCAACTGTTATATTCGAAACTGGGTTCATTAATCAAAGTGGAACCCAGTCTTGCAACTTCGATAGGTCAAATTCAATTAGATAGACCTGTAATGTTAGCCTCAGGAATACTGGGAATCTCATTGGATGTGTTTAATCGACTATATCGCTCTGGAGCAGGAGCTGTGGTGACTAAATCTCTTAGTAAGGAGCCATGGGAAGGGTATCCAAATCCAACTATCTTTAGTGTAAAAGGTGACGGTTGGATAAATGCTGTTGGCCTCTCAAATCCTGGAGCGCCAAATTTTGCTAAAATGATTCAACCAAATCAAGATGTTCCAATAATAGTTAGTTTAGTGGGTTCAATTCCTGAAGAATTTGAAATGATGATAAAAGAATTCAAAAACTGCAAAGTTGTTGCATATGAACTGAATCTATCATGTCCTCATGTAGCTAAAGTTGGTTTAGAAGTAGGAGATGATCCTGAATTGGTAAAGAAAATTGTAACTACTGTTAAAAATACTACAAATATTCCAGTCATTGCTAAAGTTGGTTTGGGTACCACTCATTATCTAAATACTGTAAGCACGGCAATAGATTCTGGAATTGATGCCATTACTGCAATCAATACTGTTCGTGCAATGGCAATTGATGTTGAAACACAACGACCAATCCTTAGTAACAAATTTGGTGGATTGTCTGGCAGTCCAATTAAACCAATTGCATTAAGATGTGTTTATGAAATTTCTTCAAAATATGATATTCCAATAATTGGATGTGGTGGTATATCTACTTGGGAGGATGCAGTTGAATTTTTCTTGGCAGGATCTTCTGCAATTCAACTTGGTAGTGCAGTTGGTGACAATTGGGTTAACGTTTTTGATGAAATTAACAAAGGAATATTACAATATATGAAGAGAAAAGGCTATTCTAAAATAACTGATATGGTGGGCCTTGCAAAGAAATCATAACCATCCAACAATTGTAACAATTGAAAAAATAATTGATGAAACACCAACTGTTAGAACTTTAGTTTTTTCAGATGAAATAATGTCCAATGTTCTTCCTGGACAATTTGCAATGGTTTGGATTCCTGGAATAAATGAATTACCAATGAGTATAATGATTTCAAAAGAATCTGGAAAGGCTGCATTCACCGTAAGAAAACATGGCTCTGCTTCTACCGGTTTATTTAATATTAAAGTTGGAGAGCAAATTGGAATTCGAGGTCCATATGGAAACTCTTTTGATATTAAAGAAGGAAAACTTTTGCTAGTTGGTGGTGGAACTGGTCTTGTTCCTATGATGCGATTACTTACTTTTGTAAAACCTACAGATGATGTCACAATTCTAATTGGTGCTCAATCAAAAGGTGAAGTCTTCTTCGAAGATTTAGCCAACTCTCTTCTGGAAAATAATCCTCATCAGGTGATTGTCTCCACTGATGATGGAAGTTATGGCGAAAAAGGTTTTGTAACTGATTTGGTTGAAAAACTTGTCAGTGAAACCCACTTTGATGCAGTATATGTC
This sequence comes from uncultured archaeon, assembly GCA_950073955.1. Classification (GTDB taxonomy): domain Archaea; phylum Thermoproteota; class Nitrososphaeria; order Nitrososphaerales; family Nitrosopumilaceae; genus Nitrosopumilus. The sequence continues at coordinate 2,889 of CATMRH010000031.1, forward strand.
TGTGGTCCTGAAATTATGATGTACAAAACAGTACAATCTGCTCATTCTAGGGGTATGTTTGTTCAAGCTAGTCTTGAACGAATGATGAAATGTGGAGTTGGAATTTGTGGTAGTTGTTGTGTTGGTGAGGATCTTGTTTGCAGGGATGGAACTGTATTTGATGGACAACATCTTTCATCAAACAAGGAATTTGGCCATTTTCATAGGAATAAAGCTGGAGTTTTGGAAAATTACTAAATTTGACCAGCAAGGTTTAAACTAAATCATAAAATTAATTTTATGAAGGTAATGGGAACTCCAAAAATCGTTTTAACTGCTGATCGTACTTTAATGTCTCCTTACCGTGGTTTATCTTTAGCAACATTTTTTGGATGTGCACCAGCGCTTGACCCTCATAGAAAAAAAAACAGTTTTTGGTATAAGATTCTTGGAAATCAAGTTACTCCAAAAATTCTATTTGATTTTATTTGTAACTATATTCCTCACACAAATGGTGTTGCAAATTATGCACCATATGGATTAAGAAAATTAGAAGCCGGTTTGTTACGAGATGGATTTAGCAGACAAGATGTTGTTATTGCTCATCCTGATCATATTGAACAATTCATTGGGCCTGAAACAGAAGTAATTGGAACATATGAAATGGATCCTCTTGGAATGGGTCCAGTTACTATGACATTTACTTATGGTAGAAAACAAATTTCTTATGACGAATTTTACAATACTGAACTACACTATAGAATTAAAGCTGCAAAAGCAAAAACTGGAAGTAAAGCAAAAGTAATTTCTGGTGCATCTGGAACTTGGCAATATAACTATGATCCTGAAAAAATTGAAGAATTTGGAATCTATGCTGTACTAGAGGGAGAACTTGGCGGAATTGCTCCAGAAATTGATGGACATGCTGGAAGATTCTTTAACTATTTGATTAATGGTGACTTTGAAAACATGGATCCCTTCAGAAAGAGAAGTGACTTTAAAGTAAACATTAAGGAATTTGAAAGAAACGGCAAAAAAATTCATGCACGGTTTGTCAATTTCTGGTCTAGACCTGACATGGACGAAATTCCTAATATTATTGAACCAAGCATGCATGGAATGGTTGAAGTAATGCGTGGATGTGGACGAGGCTGTAAATTTTGTGATGTCACATTAAGATCATTGAGATACTATCCACCAGAAAAAGTTGTACAAGAAATTGAAGTTAACATGAAGAAAGGTGGTGCCACATCTGCATGGATTCATAGTGATGATATTTTTGTTTATGGGATGAATCCAAGAACTGCAAAGGGAATGGAACCAAACCGAGAAGCACTAGAAGAATTGTTTACTGCAATCATGTCTACTGGTGTTGAACATACAAATCCAACACATGGAACATTGGCAGGAGCAATTGCTGATGAAAAACTTCTTCCAAATCTCTCAAAAATCATCAAAGCGAGTGCTGATAATTTTATTGGTGTCCAAGTTGGATTTGAGACTGGAAGTTTGAGATTAATTGAGAAATATGCGGATAGAAAACTTGCACCATATAAACCAGAAGAATGGCATTGGGTTGTAAAAGAAGGTGTAAAGACAATGAACGAAAACTATTGGATTCCTGCATTTACACTTATCATGGGTCTTGATAATGATGAAACTCCTGAAGACTCATGGGACTCGATCCGTTTAATCAGTGAGTTAGAACATGAACAACCAGACTCAATGTTTACTGCTACTGCATTAACATTCGTTCCAATTGGATTGCTAGAACAATCTGATTTCTTTAACATTGGAAATGAGATGACTGCTGCACAACTAGGTGTTTTATACAAAACATGGCAACATAATCTCAAATATGGTATTAAAAAATTTATGACTAAGACTGGTGCAAAAGGTCCTCAAAGATTATTCTTTAATGCCCTCGCAAGAACTCTTGGCGGTATTCCACTTGGTGCAATGGAAAAATATGCGCGTAGAAAGAGTAAGGAACACGAACGAGTTATTGAGATTATTAAAGCAAAGTACTGGTAGTCATACAAATACATAAATTCACTAATTCATATTTATTATCATGGCAACTCACGGTTCGATTACCAAAGCAGGAAAAGTAAGAGGACAGACTCCAAAGATAGAAGGAAGAAAAATTGTAGGTACAAATTCTAGTCTTAGAAATAAAAGTAACTTTAGAAAGCGATTTGTTCTTGGAAGATATCCCGGACAAAATAAACCTGGCCAAAGACGAAAGAGACGATAGTCGTTTTTACTAAGATTTTATCATTTTACGATCAAATCCTCAAACAACACTCTTATAAAGTACTTGTACCGTACCATACGGTATGGTAGAAGATTTAAGATTAGATAGTTTAGAGGGCGTAGGTCCTGTAACTACAAGAAAAATGTCAGATGCAGGCATCCACAATATCATGGATCTCATCGTTAGAGGTCCAGTCGAAATTTCAGAAATAACTGGAATGGATAAAGATACTGCAGCAAAAATTGTCAATAAAGCCCGACTACATCTAGTTGAAGGGGGATTACTTGCCAAAGACTTTGTTAGTGCAGCTGAAATTTACAAACGCAGACAAAATATTGGTAAAATCACAACTGGTACAAACTGCCTTGATACTCTATTTGATGGTGGTGTTGAAACTCAGGCATTAACAGAAGTTTATGGTGAATTTGGTTGTGGTAAAACACAATTTGCTCATACACTATCTGTAATGGTTCAGAAACCCAAAGAAGAAGGTGGTCTTGATGGAGGTGTTTTGTACATTGACACTGAAAATACTTTTAGACCTGAAAGAATTGTAACTATTGCTAAAGCTCATGGAATGGATCCAGATAAAGTTCTAGACCGCATCATCGTTGCTCGTGCATATAACAGTGCACACCAAACATTAATTCTAGAAGAATCTGGTCCTGTAATTGAAGAAAACAATGTCAAACTACTAGTTGTAGACTCTGCAGTTGGATTGTTCCGTGCTGAATATCTTGGAAGAGGAACATTATCAGTTAGACAACAAAAACTAAATCATTTTGTTCATATGTTGGTAAGAATTGCAGAAACATATGATTGTGCTGCGCTTGCAACCAATCAAGTTATGGCATCTCCTGATGTCTTCTTTGGAGATCCAACCCGTCCCGTTGGCGGAAACGTAGTTGCACATACAAGTACCTACAGAATATACTTTAAAAAATCAGGCAAGAAACGAATTGCAAGAATGGTGGATAGTCCTCATCATCCTGAAGAGGAAGTAATCTTTGCTCTAGGCGAAGCAGGTGTTATAGATCCTGAAGAGGCAGAGAAAAAGACCAAAAAGACTATCACAAAAGCAACTACCAAAAAGGCAAAGGAGCCTAAGGTGGAGACTATCATAGAAACACCTGAAGTTGAAAAAATCACTGAAACTCCAAAGGTTGAAACTCCTGCAGAAACATCTGAGGTAGAAAAAGTAGAATCTACAGTCGATACTGAATCAGATAATTTAGAGCCCCTAGAAGAGTAATTCATCTCTTTTCTCTTATCTTTTTTTTGAAGTTTATTTTATTTCAAATAATATCAATTAAATTATGATATAATTTAAGAATCAGTTAAACATCATGACGGATCTTTATCGCTTGCTTCCAGAAGAGATGGAACAACTAGTAGTTGATATGGGTTATCCTAGATATCGAGCAGACCAGATTCTATTACCACTTTATTACAAATTTCCAAAAGACATCAATGACATACCACAACTTCCAAAAAAATTAAGAGAAGACTTAACTGAAGCAGGGTATACAATTGGTTCCGCAAAAGAAACTCATCGTGTTGTTAGTGATGATGGGGATACAACTAAACTATTACTCAATCTTACTGACGGAACTCCTGTAGAAACCGTACTAATACAATATCCTTCATCAAAAATTAACGGTCATCCAAGATCAACAATTTGTGTTTCAACTCAAATTGGGTGTGCAATGGGATGTGTGTTTTGTGCAACTGGCCAAATGGGATTTGAAAAAAATATCAGAGCTGAAGAAATTGTAGCTCAAGTAATTCATTTTGCAGATATTTTGCAGCAACGTGGGGAACATGTAACAAACTTGGTCTTTATGGGAATGGGTGAACCTATGGCAAACTATGATGAGATGATTCGTGCTGTGCGAATTTTAACACATGATCGAGGTTTTGGAATTGGGCAACGAAATATTACCATTTCTACTATAGGTCTTATATCGGGAATAGACAAACTAGCTGAAGAAAACCTACAGGTTGGTCTTGCTATATCTCTTCATGCTCCAAATAATGAATTACGAAAAAAACTAGTTCCTACGGCAGGACCTAATTCTGTTGAAGATATCATTGAAGCAGGGAGGAGATATTACAAAAAAACTGGGCGTCGTGTGACTTTTGAATATGCACTTATGAAAGGAATTAATGATTCACCTGAAATTGCAACAGAACTAGCTATACTTTTGAAAGGAAATGGCTCTCATGTAAATTTAATTCCTATCAATCCAACTGCTGGTGATTTTAAGCGCCCAACACAAGATAACATTAGTGAGTTTGAACGAATTTTGTCTAATGCTGGTGTAAATTGTACTGTTCGCATTGAAAAAGGAACTGAGATCTCAGCTGCATGTGGTCAACTTAGAACAGATATTGTTGGATGAATTTTCCAAAATAATGTTCTAAGTGTTAAAATAAGGCTTTTAGAGGTTTTACACTACATGGCAACTAAGAAGTCTCATGGTCGTTCACATGGATTTAGACATAAATCAAGAAATGTTATGAAGAAAAAGGCCCCAAGAGGTGTCTCATTCTTGTTACGTGAATACCAGGAAGGTCAACAAGCACTTGTCATTATTGATCCTAGACAGCACAAAGGATTACCACACAGACGATACCACGGTAAAGTAGGTGTCATCACAAATGTTGGTAGACGTGCTATAACACTCGATGTGAAATTAGGAAATAAATCGAAAACCTTAATCACTAGATTGGATCATATCAAACCATTCGGTGTATAAATATGGAACAAGTAAAAAAGAAAATTTCAATCTCTCTTTCAGAAGTTAAAGAAATTTTAGGTAAAGTAGATGTTGAAGAGATGGATCAAATTCAACGTTGGACCTATGATTATGTTTCAAAATTTGTATCAATTGAACCTAAAGATGCAAAAGAAATGAAAAAACAACTCATGAAAGACTGTGGATTAACAGAAGATGAGGCTGTTGAAATTGTAAACATCAGACCAACAAGTTTAGCTGAACTACGTTCTTTTACATTTGGTTGGAAAAAACTAATTCTTGCTGAGACTCTAGAAAAAATACTTAAGATAATTAAGGAGCATTCGTAACTTTTTAGGAGTATTCTATTTTGTACAGGGCACAATCCCCTCCTAGAAAATATGAGGAATATGCATATGTTCTAGATTTTAACCCTAGAGGTAAATCAACTACTGTAAGAGGCAGAGAAGGAGTCATAGTTACAGTTATTGGAGAAGATCGTCTCACTCTTTTAGAAATTCTTGGAGTTCCTAATTCAACCTTTGAGGTAGATGAGCGAGTCTACATTGGAAAAGAAGGACGAACTAAAGTTCTATCTGTCTTGGGAAAGCTAGAATATGATAACATTTCATCATCAGCTCAAAGTGAATTAACAGCAGTAGTAGAAAATATTGTGACTGTCAATGAATCAAAATTTGTTGAATATCTGAATAATGCACAGCCATTAACACCAAGAATTCATGCACTTGAATTAATTCCGGGAATTGGAAAGACCTACATGAAAATGATGCTTGAAGAAAGAGAAAAGAAAAAATTTGAAAGCTATCAAGATTTACAAGAGAGAGTTGGATTCAAAGATCCGATAAAACATATTTCAGAACGAATCATGGATGAAATTACTGGTGAAAGTAGAATGAATCTCTTTGTAAAGAGATGATAAAACGGAAACAACTCGGACAGCACTTTCTTAACTCAAATGTAATAGCCAAATCAATTGTTTCTGAGGCTAAAATTACTAAAGAAGATACTGTATTTGAGTTAGGAACGGGATTAGGAATCTTAACTCCACTACTCTGTGAGAAAGCAAACAAAGTAATCTCAATTGATGTAGATGAAAAACTTGTTAGAAATGCAAAATCTGCCTTCTCTGATATTGATAATCTCATCTTAAAATCAGGTGATGGCTTTAAGAAAAAAGATTCCTTTTCTATTTTTGTATCAAATCTACCATACTCTAAGAGCAAAGATGCAATAGAATGGCTTGCACAAACTTCTTTCTCACATGGTGTAATAATGGTTCAAAAAGAATTTGCTGATAAACTACTTGCTACCTCATCAAAGAAGAGAAAAGCAGTAAGCATTATTGCCAACTATGCCTTTGAAATTAAGAAGATCTCTAAGGTTGGAAAAAATAATTTTTCTCCACCTCCAAAAGTTGATTCTGTAATTCTAAAAATAATCCAAAAAAACACTATGAAAAAAGATTTAATTCAAACAATTAACAAAATTTTTTCATATAGACGAAAAACTGTCAAAAATATTCTAAAACAATTCAACAAGGAAACTGTAATAGATAAACGACTAGATGATCTTTCAGGAGATGAAATAATTCACCTTGCAAATCAAATCCTTGAAAAATGATGAGTATCCTCCTTCTGAGGATACCTTTTTCATGGCAGATAATATTCAAAATGAAAAAGGAAACTTTGCATTAGATATAGGAAGTGGTTCTGGATATCTAACAAAATTGCTCTCTGAGAACTTTTCTTTTGTAGTTGGAACTGACATTAACTATAAAGTGTTAAAGCAGCCAACCTACAAAACAAAAAATCTCATTTGCTGTAATGGTTCAGATGCATTAAATGTAAAATTTGATCTAATTGTTTGTAACTTGCCTTATCTTGCAACTGATGAAATCTTGGATATTGCAACAGACGGTGGTGCAGAAGGGCTTGAAATACCTCTAAAAATAATAAAATCGGCTATACCGTGCCTAAACACATCAGGAAAATTTCTTTTTGTCACATCTTCGCTTTCAAATTATCAGGCATTAATTGATGCAACTAAAAAAGAAGGATTAACGGCAAAAGTTATTGCAAAAAAGAAATTATTTTTTGAGGAATTAATAATTATTGAAGCAAAAAAGTGATTATTTTTTTAATAGTTCGGCAGAACGTTTTGCAATGGCATTTGACATTTCGCTTGTTTTAGCATTACCGCCAATATCATACGTTACAAATTTTCCTTCATTAATTACTTCATCTGTGGCTTTGAAAATTACATCCCTAATTTCAGGCTCACCAAGATATTCTACCATCCATGCTGCAGATAAAATTGCAGCAGTAGGATTTACTTTATCCAATCCTTTGTATTTTGGAGCACTTCCATGTGCTGGCTCAAACATAGCATAATCATTACCAATGTTTGCAGAGTAAACATTTCCAATTGAACCAATACTGCCAGAAGCACATTCTGATATGATATCCATAAACAGATTTGTACTTAATAAAACAGAATTATTGAATCTCTCAGGATTTTTTACTAACTGTTGAGTCATGTTATCAATATAGTATTCTTCAATTTCAATTCCTGGATTTTCCTGTGCAGCTCTTTCTACCTCACTCCAAAAAATTCCATCAGTTCTTTTTAGAATATTTCTTTTTGTAATTGCTGTTACTTTTTTTAATCCATATTTTTTTGCCCAATCAAATGCCGAGTCTACTATTCTTTTACAACCTTTTCTTGTTATTTTTCTAATTGCTATAGCAGAATCTTCGGATATATCAAACTCAATTCCTGCATACAATCCTTCAGTTGCTTCCCTAAAACATACAAAATCAAGCTTTGTATTTGGTGATAGTCTGTCGTATGTTTTAATGGGTCTAACATTTGCATACAACTCAAATTTTTGTCGTGTAGAAACAGCTACACTTCTTGGAGCATCAGGTGATGGTATGGTTGTAGTGGGACCTTTGTAGCAGGCATCACTCTCTTCCATGATCTTTGTTGTAGAATCAGGAATGTAGGTGGCTCCACCATTTTTTTCCCATTGTTCTGAGCCTGCTTCACAGCGAATAAGCTCAATTTGGGTATTACAAGCTTCTAAGACATGAATCATGGCATCAACTAATTCAGGACCTGTTCCATCACCATTAATCACGGCTGCTTTTTTACCCATTTCAGCGAGATTTGCCGTCTGAGCGTATTTAATTCTACCCTTACCAAATAATTTATTTTTTTATATGGCTATTTTCTATAGGGGTAATTTATTAACATAATTTGATTTAATTTTGATAGACTATGATCATTGTACAACTATCGGATCTTCATGTGGGCTCTCAGTTTCTCCCCGAAGTATTTGAAACACTAGTCAAAGAAGTCAACGGACTACATCCAGATGTAATTGTAATTACCGGTGATCTAACAAATGAAGGACTGATGAAAGAATATGAAAAATGTAAATCTTTGTTGACAAAATTCAATACAAAAAAAATTATTTCAATTAGTGGAAATCATGATTATAGAAACACAGGTTATTTATTGTTCAAAAAATTCTTTCCGTTTCAAACAGTCAATGAGTTAGATGATGATATTGTTTTAGTAACTGTTGGAACTGCTAGACCTGATAGAAATGAAGGTGAAGTTGGATATAGACAAAATTTATGGTTGGAGAGAACTATGAAAAAATACAAAGACAAGATAAAGATTGTAGCAATGCATCATCACTTAATTCCAATTCCTGATACTGGTTCTGATCAGCTTACTGTTGTTGATGCTGGTGATGTTCTAAGAACAGTTTTGGATAGTCAAGTTGATGTAGTTTTGTGTGGACACAAACATAGACCTTGGGCTTGGAATTTTGGAAAACTGACAGTTGTCAACGCTGGAACTGCCACGTCTGAACGAGTTCGTGGATTGTTTGAAAACACCTACAACATTCTTACCATTTCTAACAAAAAGATACAAGTAGATCTCAAAATTGTAGGTGGAAAAAGACTCCATATTGAGGAAATTGTAACTAATTACAGCCAATTTGGAGAAGAGTGAATTTATTTACAGATTAATCCTAGGCATCTTTATGCGGGGGTCGCCTAGCTCGGTAGGGCGTGAGATTGCTAATTTCATGTTCGCAAGGACTCGTGGGTTCAAATCCCTCTCCCCGCGCCATTAAAAATTAAATTTAATAGGCCGACTAAAGGAGTTTTTTTAATGGGACGAAGAAAAACACAAAAAATTATTCGAAGTGGTCCTAAAAATGCAACAACTGGAATGTGTCCAATGTGTAGAACAATTGGTAAGATATTCCTTCTTGGTCCACCTGGAAAAGAGAGAGCAAAATGCGAGAAATGTCGCCAAGAGTTTGAATTATAGTTCAAAATCCCCAAGCCTACATGTCAAAATTTCTACCCATAGCTTTTTAAGACAATTTTTTGTTGATAGATAATTATGAGTTCAGAAGCTGAAACTATCTATGAAAGAGTTGCAAAACTTGAAGATGAGATTGCATTACTCCGAAGTGAAGTTGATATTCTCAAAAAGACATTCAGAAATAAAATTGCTCGTCATGAAATATCAATGATCAAGAAAGGTCAAGACATTGAATCTATAATTGATTAATTTTTTGCCTTTATGCTTCTTATCATTTCTAAAATAAAATCTATATCTTCTGCGTTTGGA
>CATMRH010000032.1 GCA_950073955.1 uncultured archaeon
TCCGATCTATTACATTCCTTGACATTCGGTGATTTATTACTAGCGTTTTTCAGATCTCAAAAAAGTTTAAACTTTAATATAATTAGCAATTTTTTTGAAAGTTAGAAACCAATTGCTAGTAATTTTTGACGTTGAAGGTGTTCTGTATGACGAAGAATATCTTCCTCTTCTTTCAGAAAAACTCAACAAAGAAGATGAGATTTGGGCAATCACCAAACATGGAATTCAAGGAAAAATTAACTGGGAAGACGGACTTAAAACTCGAGTTGCCGCTTTGAAAGGTATTGATGAAAAAACCTGTCAAGAAGTAGCTGATTCATTACCTATTATGACTGGTGCAAAGGAAGCTTGTAGGATCTTAAAGGCTGCTGGATGGAAACTAATGGCAGTATCTGGGGGTTTTACGTTGATGATGGAAAGACTACAAAAAGAATTGGATCTGGATTATGTCTACTCTAATGAGTTAATATTCAAAGATGGAAAACTTGATGGTGTAAAAATTAATGTTGATTCTGACAAATCTAAATCTGCAAAAATAAAAATCGCAGAATGGGGTGAGAAGAAGGAAGACATCGTTTGTGTTGTGGATGGTGCAAATGATGTGAAATTGTTTGATATTTGTGGTTTAAACATTGCTTATAGGGCTCAAGATTTAGTCAAGGATTTAGCTAATACTATTTTAGAAGAAAAAGATCTATCAAAAATTTTGAATATTATTAATCAACACTTCAAGTTAGAATTAGAAACTACACCTACCGCATAAACAATTTTTTAGTCCAATCTCTCAGATACCTTAATTGCAAATTATTCCACTTCACATTGAAAAAGAGATTGAACCCTCAGATGATATTTCTGAATTAATTTTATTATCTTCTGATCTACGTGATGGGGATATTCTTGTTGTAGCACAAAAAATTATCTCAAAACAAGAAGGAAGAATTGTTGATTTGTCAACTGTAAAACCTTCATTGTTATCAGAAGGCATTGGTTCTCAGTATCAAAAAGATTCTAGAATAATTGAATTAATCTTATCAGAAACAAAAAGAATCGTTAGAATGAAAAATGGAATAATAATTGTTGAAACCAATAATGGTGTAATCTGTGCAAATGCTGGTGTTGATGAAAGTAATGTAAGAGAAGGTTATGCAACTTTACTTCCAATTAATTCTGATATCTCTGCACAGACAATACGTAGCAAAATCAGGGAACAAACAAACAAAAATGTAGCAGTAATTATCTCTGATACATTTGGTCGTCCTTTTAGGATGGGTCAAACTAACTGCGCAATTGGAATTTCAGGATTGAACCCCATCTTGAATTATGCTGGAACATTAGATTCTTTTGGAAAAATTTTACGCATAACTGAAATTGCAGTTGCTGATGAACTTTCTTCTGCTGCTGAACTAGTTATGAAAAAAGCCTTGAAATGTCCTGTAGCGATTATCCGTGACTATTCATTTAAGATTGAAGATCATGTGATTGATGAATTAATTCGTCCAGAAAACGAAGATCTTTTTAAATAAGTTTCAAATTTTTTCAATAGGATTATAATCTAAAAAGTAACATTAATTGTGAAAAATGTCAATTAAGACTGAATTACATTGTCATAACTCATTTTCAAATTTTCATCTAGGTTACAAGGAACCGCCATATGATTGTGATATTTCAATCAGAGATCAACTAGAACAATCATATGAATTAGGATTAGATGCAATTTTTGTTACAAACCATAACACTCTGGATGGATATAATCAGTTATTAGAATACAAAAATGATCATGTCAAATTCAAAAACATTGATATTTTTCCAGCTGAGGAGATCACAACTGATACTGGTGCACATGTTCTAGCATATGGAATTCATGATACAATTGTAGGAGGAATCTCTCTTGAAGAGGTAATTGATGAAGTATCCAAACAAGGCGGAGTATCGTCTGCTCCTCACCCATTTAGTCTAATAGACGCGTTACGTGATAGTGCCAAAAAATGTGACATGGTTGAGGTTTTCAACAGTAACAATGTTGATTTGCTATCTAATGCACGTGCAGCTCAATTTGCATTGGATAATAACATGATTCAGGTGGCAGGTAGCGATTCACATGTCTTATCTACTCTTGGGAGGTGTGTTAATGTCATTGATTCTGAAAATAATCTTGATGATATTTTACATGCAATGAAGCATGGTAGAATTGAAATTTCTCAAACTGGTTATGCATTGGAAAATGAAATGCTTGATCATCTTAGATACCAAATTAATACTTCAAGAGAATACATAGCAGACTATATTTCTGAATATTATCCACATTCAAAATGGTTCTCTACACTATTACTCAAACTTTATGATTCATATCCTTATAGCCCTGTGTGGCTCTTGTCCTACAAAATTATGCTTTACTTCCTAAAACGAATTTCACGAAAAATCAATTTCCAAAATAAGGACCCAAGTTTCATGAAAGAGAGAAACCTTGCTACTATGTTCAGAATGTCATTGTAAATAATAGTAGGATAAGCTAAATTAAAATAGATTTTAATATGACAAAACGCTCTCGATGAAATAGATAATAATGTCCGAATCAACTGAAAAAAAATTAGACGCAACCGGATTATTTTGTCCTGAACCTGTGTTTAGAACAAAAATTGCAATAGAACGAATGCAAGTTGGTGAAACTCTAATTGTTTCTGCAGATGATCCTGCATCTGAAGATGATATTTCAAGATGGGTTACAAGAACTGGTCATGAATTAGTCAACATGTCTAAAGATGGTAATGTAATTACATTCCAAATTAAAAAGGTGAAATAACTCGAATCATGACTACTGTTACTGATATAGATGTGTTAAGTCGAGTAGGCAATACATCTCTTGTAAAATTAGATTCCCTTTCTCATAATAACATAGAGTATTTTGCAAAATTAGAAGGTAACAATCCATTTGGTTCTGTTAAGGATAGAGCTGCATATTGGATGATTAAAGATGGTGAAGAAAAAGGAATTTTAAAAAAAGGAAAGAGCATCATCATTGAACCTACTTCTGGAAATACTGGAATTGCACTAACAGGAATTGCTAATGTGTTGGGTTACAAAGTTGAGATAGTTATTCCAGAAAAAGTTAGTAATGAAACTAAGGAAATTATACGGAATCTTGGTGCCAAAGTATTTGAGACAAGTGATGATCTGTGTCCAAAAGTTGGCGCCGGAACTGACCAAAGTATTGCACTTGCAACATCTATTGCATCATCCAGACCTGATACATATTATTCTCCAAATCAATATGCAAATGAAGCAAATTTCCGAGGACATTATGAAGGAACAGGTCCTGAAATTTGGAAACAAACCGAAGGAAAAGTAACTCATTTCTTTACAGGTGTGGGTACTGGAGGTACAATTACCGGAATTGGCACTTTTCTTAAAGAAAAAAACCCTAATGTTAAGATCATTGGATGTCAACCACAACAAAATCACTTGATTCAGGGATGGAGAAACTTTGAAGAATCTGCAAAGCCAGACTTGTTTTTGAAAAGAGAACATGTTGTAGATGATTGGGTTTCTGTAGATAACGATGAAGCGTTTTCTGTAGTAAAAGAAGTCTTTGAAAAAGAAAAACTCCTAATCAGTCCATCATCTGCTGCGGTTTATGCGTGTATGAAAAAATATCCTATTGAAGGAGATGCATGTGTAGTGGGAATTTTTGCTGATGATGGAAGAAAATTCAAAAGTGTTTATGCCACACAAAATGTTATGACTGAAGAAGAATTTGATAACATTCTCAAAGAAGCAAAACACATGTCTGAATTGGCATACTGATTGTAATTACTCTAGAATTTTCTTTAGATGTTTTTCACAAAATTCTCTAAATGATGCATTCATGTTCTTTTCATGATGTAGACATGTGTTACTATGTTCAGTAATCTGGTCTCTGATTTCTTTACTCCATTGACTTTGTTGTTTATCTTTAGAGTCAATAATTGATGGATTTTCTTTAATTTTTTCCATAACTTCTATTAATTTTAATCCAAGCTGGCGAAATTTACTGGTACTTAATAGAAATATTTGTGATTGCTCCTTGTTAACTAAATTCATCAAAGAGTATGTTTGATTATAATATTCCATGCCTTTTTCATTATATTTTTTAAAATCATCTATTTTTTTTTGCCAATACTCTTTGGATGGTTTTTCCTCCATCTTGTAACTGAACTGAATTTTACCCAACTCCATTCCTAAATTTGCCAGTTTCTCACTGTATTCTTTAGCTGATTTTTTTAGATTCTCTTGATCTGGGCTCATAAAATTCACTATCCTTACTTACAATAAAGAGTTTGACCTTTAATTTTTTCCAAGCATCATTAGATTTTTTGGAGTAAAACATAATGCATTTCTCACAAAATGAATCCCACTCATCTATTTCTAATTTCTCAAAAAATTCTAGTGACCATTTGTATGTGGGTTTTTTTCTGTATTGAAACTGTTGAATAGTATAGATATCTTTCTTAAAAAATTTGTACAAACATTTTTTGCATTGTGCATTCTTCATTCTTGTTTGTCTGCACTTTCTGTGAGATATTTGTCAACATCAATTGCTGCCATACAGCCAAACCCTGCGGCAGTAACTGCTTGCCTGTAAGTTCTGTCGTGTACATCTCCTGCAGCAAAAACTCCTTCAACGCTAGTACTTGTCTGGTTCTTTAAAACTACATATCCTTTATCATCTAATTCAATCTGATTTTTGAATAGTTCTGTGTTAGGTACGTGTCCAATTGCAACAAAAAGACCTCCTACATCGAGTGTTGTTTCTTCATTTGTTTTTAAATTTTTTATAACTGCTTGTTGCATTTTTTGGTCTCCTTTTATGTCAATTACTGCTGAATCCCAATGAAAATCTATCTTTTCATTGTTAAATGCTCTCTCTTGCATCACTTTACTTGCACGTAATTCGCTTCGTCTATGAACTAAATGAATTTTTGTAGCAAATTTTGTTAGAAATGTTGCTTCCTCTATTGCTGAGTCCCCCCCTCCTGCAACAACTAGTTCCAAGTTTCTAAAGAAAGGACCATCACATGTCGCGCAATACGAAACACCTTTTCCAGCAAATGTCTGTTCTCCCTCCAATCCCAATTTTCTTGGATTTGCACCTGTTGCAACAATGATTGCACGCCCTTCGTATTCTTCAGTTGCTGTAAGAACTTTGAAAGGTTTACGTCTAAAATCTACATCAACTGCAGCATCATCAATAATCGTTGTTCCCATTTTTTGACATTGTTTTCTCATATCTATCATCAAATCTGGGCCCATTATCGCATTCTCAAATCCCGGATAATTTTCAACTTCTGTAGTATTGACTAATTGTCCTCCTGGCAGTATTCCTGATAAAATCAAAGTATCATAACCCGCCCTGGAACAATAAATTCCTGCTGTATATCCTGAAGGACCTGCACCAATGATGACTACATCAAACTTTGTTTTCTTTTCATTTGGAATTTTTGGTCCATCATCTTTTGTTTCAAGTACTGTTGCACCTTCATCTGCTGCCATCATGATAATTGACCTTCTTATGCTTCAATAATTTAAGTGAATATCCTCTTTGGATTATACACATAAGATTTGTATCTATTGGTTTTGATTTTTTAATTCATTTAAAATTTCTTGATGCTTTTTGCAAAATCTTTTGTTTTCTAATTGTGAGAAAAAAAGATCTTTCTGCCAGTGAGCGTTAAATAGCCTGCAATCTCTATGATCACAAAATGCTTCTCCTGTTTCATAATAAATTATGGCTTGTAGTAGGTACCCCTCTGTGATTTCTGATATTCGTGAATCGTGATATTCTAAAAATTCACCTGTATATTTTTTCTTGATTTCTTCTACTTTTTGCTCAGAAAAATTTGTCATTAGATCTAGATAGTACTGTTTTGGTTTTGCAGGGGCTTCTATGATTCCTGTTGTTGAAATAATTGTAGGGTTGGTTCCAATTAAGGCTCTTGCATGGTATCTAAAGTCACTCTCATCAAATGTACATGTAAGCTTATTTGTAAAAATAATATGTAGTGTATCTCTCTTGTTTTCATTCATTGGAATTAGTTCAGTAATTGCATTATGAAATTCAAATCCATCATATAGCGTCATTTCTTCTCTCTCGGACATGTCTTTGTTTTCCAATTCTATCCGTAAATCTTCGATCGAAGGAGCATGTTTTTTAAATGGTTTTTTTAAATCAAAAATTCTGCAACCTGAAATTTTTTCCGATATGTCTTTACTCAAACCTTGAAAAATATTTTCTCTTGTCTCAATTTCAACTGGAAATGTTTCTGTGAGAAATTTTTTTAATCTCTGTAATTGAATTTCAGGAACTGTAGGCTCATCATATAGGATAATTTTACTAGTTTTCAATACGATATTTTTGCTGTAACGGCTTATCTTTCTAACTCTTTGATTTTTGCTGCAGTAATCTCGGCTGCTCTTTTTCCTGAGAATAGCATTGAACCAAATGTTGGACCCATTCTTGCTAGTCCATGTGTTTCAGTAACTGACATGCCTGCTGCAATAAGTCCTGGAAATACCTCACCTGTTTTGTGAACAACATGTTCCTCACCTTCATTAACATACATTGGATTCATTCCTTTCCATTCTACTAGTCCTCTATCTACCAATCTTTTCACTGCTACAGAATCGTGACCTGATGCATCAATGATCACTTTTGCTTCCAAAGCAATTGGATCAACACATGTTATGTTGCGTGGTAATGCTGAAACTGGCATCCAATTGACAACAACTCCTGTCACTCTACCATTTTTCATAATTAAATCATCAAACTTTGTAAGATTTAGGAATTTTACTCCTGCATCACATGCAGCTGCAATTAACTTTGATACTGCATGTGGTCCTGGTGTTAGATACAATCCCTCTGAAACTTTTTTGTATGGAATTCCCAATTCATCCCAAATTTTTTGTGCAGGTTCTCTAACTGTGACAGGATTCATCATGTATCCTCCTAACCAATAACCTCCTCCAAGGTAGTTGTTCTGTTCAATGACAAGAACTTTGTAACCCATGTTTGAAAGCTCTCTACTTGCTGTTAATCCTGCAGGTCCTGCACCAATAATAATGACATCTGAATCTGCTCTATCAATTAAAACTTCATGAAATTCATTTACAATTGCCCGTGTAATTTCAACTTCACGTATATCTGCAAATATTTTACCTGATTTTTCTGCAACTGTTGCTTCTTGCATGTCATGTTAATTTTCTGAACCCATTAATACGTTCTCACAATTTTTTTAAAAAATTAGGTGATACTAATGGTTTCAACCTAATTGAGATTAGCAGTGATCAGAAAAACAGGAAAATTATGTGCTATGCTGAAAATTTTTCTCCTAAAACCTCCATATATCATAAATTTATAACTAAATTCAAAGGAATTTCTTTGTATTGACTGTATCTAATCTAAAACAATCTAGACCTGACACTGCAAAACCTAAAATTAATTGGTCTAGAGTAGAGGAAGCAGATAATTTTGCAAAGACAGTGAAACTGTTCCGTCAAGGAAAATATGACGAGGCTAGTTTTAGACGATTTAGGCTTCAACATGGGGCATATGGTACCAGGATGACTGGGGATTATGCCATGGTTAGAATAAAAATTCCTGCAGGCGAAATTTATCCAAATCAACTTGAAAAAATATCTCAACTAAGTGAGCAGTTTTCAATAGGCAGTGCACACTTTTCAACAAGAGAAAACATTCAACTGCACTGGGTTGTCCTTGAAGATGTTTCAGAGATATTTAGAGGACTTGCTGAAGTTGGCCTAACATCAAGAGAAGCATGTGGAAATACAATAAGAAATGTGATGTGTAGTCCTTTGTCAGGTGTTTGCCCTGATGAAGAGTTTGATTCAACTCCATATGCACTTGCAACAGCAAGATTCTTTTTGAGAAATCCTATGGTTCAAAATCTTCCACGTAAATTCAAATTTAACTTCACATGTTGTGAGAAACACGGAATGGTAAGAATGGTTGATGTTGGATTAATTCCACAAACCAGAGAAGTTGATGGAAATACTCAAAGAGGCTTCAAAATTTTCCTTGGTGGTGGGTTGGGGAATAAATCTTTTGTCGGATATCAATTAGAAGAGTTTACTCCTGAAGAAGATTTGGTTTATACTTCAATGGCAGTACTGAGAATCTTTGATAGACTTGGCGATAGAAAAAATATGGCAAGAAATAGAATGCGTTATCTTGTAAATGATATGGGGTGGGAAAAATTCCAAAATCTAGTTCTAAAAGAAAGAGCAATTGTAAGAGCTACTCAATCAGTAATTACTCAACTAGAAGTTGTTCATACTCCAAATGAAATCAAACGACCAATTAGAATTACTGATGAAAGTGGCACATCCATTACTGACGGTTATGCAAGATGGCTTAAAACAAATACTGTTAAACAAAAACAATCTAATTATCGTTCAATCTTTATCACTCTTGAAGCAGGCGATATTACTGCCAGCCAACTTAACGCATTGGCAGACCTCATTCGTGATTTCTCTTCTGAGGGTAAAGCTAGGTTTGGGTTTGTACAAAATGTAGCATTACGTTACGTCCATGAAGATGATTTACCACGTTTGTATTCCAATCTTCTAGAGTCAGGACTAGCAAAATCTGGTGCATTAACAATGACTGCCCCAATTGGCTGTTCAGGAACAACTTCCTGTAATCTTGCTTTGACAAACTCACACAGACTGGCAAAAGAAATTCAAAGAAAATTACTTGAATTAAAATTTGATGAAGATGATGATCTGAGTGATTCTTCTATTAAGATAAGTGGTTGTCCAAACTCTTGTGGTCAACATGGAATTGCAACTATTGGTTTCTTTGGAGGTGGAGGACGTGTTGGAAAAGATATGTATGCAAATTATCAGATGTCTTTAGGTGGACGTTCTGATGGTGATACAATGTTGGGCCTAACATGTCTTAGAGTTCCTGCAAAAAGAGTAATTCCTGTAATTCTGAAAATCATTGAACTATTCAAACAAAATAAGAAATCTGACGATACTCTTCAATCTTGGATTCATAGAGTTGTAAATAACAATGAAGATTCTGAAATAAAATCCATTAATGATATCAAGAAAGTTTTAGAGCCACTAACAATTCCTCCGACAAAAGAAGAGGATCCTGATTTTTACCTTGATTATGGTGATGATACTAGTTATCACACAAAAACTGGAAAGGGTGAATGCGCTGCTTGACAGATTCTAGTAAAATAACAACGGACATTGACTCTTTACGTTCAGAAATAAGAGACAAAAGTGTTCGAGTAATTGATGTAAGAAGAGAAGATGATTACAAACAAGATCATATTCCTACTGCTGTAAATTTACCTTTGGCAACTCTTTTGTCTGATGATAGCCCAGAGAATGTTTTGAAACTCATGAACACTATGGGAATTGATAGTGAAACATCAGTTGTTGTTTATGATGATACTTTTGGTGCTCTTGCATCAAGAGTAGCTTGGACCTTTGAATATCTAGGACATTCAGATGTAACTTTGCTTGAAACTACTTATAGTAATTGGAAATCCCTTGAGTTGGAAAGCGATTCTAAGATTCCAGAAATACAACATAAAGAACACACTTTGAATTTACAACCAAATATTCTGGCAACCGCTGATTATCTGCAAAGTGCAAAAGAACGAAATGATGTAATCCTGATTGACAATAGAGAGCGCCTAAATTTTCTTGAACAACATATTCCAGGAGCAATTAGCCTTCCCTATCGAACACTTGCTACGAAAGATAAAATTTTACGTCCAAAAGACGACATGAAGCGATTGCTTGAAAATCGTGGTATTACTGAAAATTCAGAAATAATTACCTATTGTGGCAGTGTGGGTACTCTTTCTGGATTAGCATATTATGCATTAAAATCTGCAGGTTTGCCTAACACCAAATTATATGTTCGCTCTTTCAAGGAATGGAAAAATCTTCAAAAGCCTACAGAAAAACAAGAAGATGCGAGCTACTGGGATTTGTCTGCAGAATAATTAAGAAATCTGACTTCTGAGTTTTTTAGTAATTGTTACTTCTATATTATCAAACAATGTTAGCATCTTATCTTTATTATCCACTAGATAATCTTCTCCTCTATCTTTTAATCTAATCTGCCACAATCTTACTTCTCTATGTTCCTCCATGAACATTTCAATCATCTGTTCACCTGATTTTGAAGTATTTGTGAATTCATCAAAAACATCCATGGCTTTTTTTACATCAGCTTCTTCAATTGCTTCTTTTGCAGATTGAATAGATAGACTTAATTCTTTTAAATTCTTAATTGGTCTTGGTATTATTTTTCTTGTAATTCCAAATAATCCTTTCTTCGCTTGACCCATTCTTTCTGCAACGTTGGGTGCAAGATCAAAAATTGGAATTTTTTGTAGGCCATCACGTTTTTCATTTTGTACTATGAGTCCTTTTTCTATTAATTTTTTTAATCCCTCTTCAGCATCTGCTCTATCGAGATATGTTGTCCAAACTATTGCACCAATTGTGTGATACCCTTGTCTAACTGACTCCAAAACTACTACTTCTTCAATTCTCTTAAATCCATCTTCAATTCTTACATTTTTAAAGTCAAAGTCTCGAATTGATCTTCTAGCATTTTTAACATCAATCTCAATTGAACGTTTCAATGCTTCTAATGAGTCTGGTACTTGATTTAGTAATGATAAGAAACAAGCTTTGTTGTACCAAGCCATTCCATATGTAGGGTCAGATTCGATTGCTTTTTCAACTGCATCTAATGCTTTGGCCCATTTTTTTTGTTCATAATATACAAGTCCTTTAAGATTCCAAGCTTCTGGATTTGTAATGTCAATATCTAAAACTTTATCATATACTGTTAATGCTTCAACATGATCATCTAAATGAAATCTTGCATAACCTAACTTCATCAAAGTATCAACACTAGCAGGATCAATTCTTAATGCTAGTTGAAACATCTCAACAGCATCTTCTAGTTTTTCATCAGCCATTAAATTGATTCCTTTTTTATATAATTTCATACGATTATAATCCGGATTAACTAGACTAGTCTTTTTTACTTCTTTTTTTTCTGATTTTGATTCATCTGTTTCCTTTGATTTTTTTCCGAATAGTCTTTTCACTATTTTCAAATGCAATTTTATCTAGATAAATACCATCCTTAATGAGCCTAAAATTGTTCATAATGTATTTGGAATTAGATCATACGATCTAAATATAGAAATACTTGGAAATGCACAAACGAATGTGTCATCTCAGTCACGAGTAGAAATCTACGGACAAGCACCTTTTAAACAATCAGGTGTTTATGAAGCCCAAATTGCAATAACTGATAGTAAACCTTCTGATGATTCAATTAAAACTAAACAATTTTCATCTTTGTGGAAAGCAAACTTTCACCTTAAAGTAAAAAGTGGTATTTTTTCTGAAACCCTTGGCTCTCCAGAAAATCCTCTTCCTTCATCTATAAATAATCTTGATAAAATTTGGATTGTTGTAACTGATCTATTTTCTTCATTACATTCTGTATTTGATGTTTCTTCGATAAAACCAAAACAAAAATTACAATCTGAAACTAAAACTGAAACAATTTCTGAAATTCCAAAATCAAAACATTCTACAAAATCATCTTTTAATGTTAATCCTGTTGGTATTCAAGGTACACCCGGTGATAAAGGTCATGCTGGTCCACAAGGTACTCTAGGTGACAAAGGTACTACAGGTGACAAAGGTACTCCGGGTGACAAAGGAATTACTGGTGACAAAGGATCTACTGGTGATCAAGGAGATAAGGGTGACAAAGGTATTGCTGGTCAAATCGGTGACAAAGGAGAAAAAGGACCAACAGGTCCATTTGGGCAACCCGGCCCAATCGGATTAAAAGGTTCACTTGGTTCGTCAGGAGAAAAAGGACCAACAGGTTCAGCTGGCGACAAAGGAGCATCTGGATTTAAAGGTTCTCCCGGAGAAAAAGGAGAAAAAGGACCAACTGGTTCACCCGGTGACAAAGGATTAACAGGTCCTACAGGTGTACTTGGAGAAAAAGGCCCTTCAGGTCCAACAGGTCCAATTGGTGGTAAAGGTCCACTTGGTCTGACAGGTCCAATTGGAGAACAAGGTAGCAAAGGTTCAGAAGGTACATCGGGAGAAAAAGGTCCACAAGGTCCACAAGGTCCTGCAGGAGCTAAAGGTCTTACAGGAGTTCCAGGTCCGCAAGGAGAAAAAGGAGAAAAAGGACCATTAGGCACAATTGGAGAAAAAGGTCCAACAGGTCAAATTGGTTCGTCAGGAGATAAAGGTCCACAAGGTCCACAAGGCTCTCAAGGTGAACGTGGTGTAACAGGTGCCCCCGGAGAAAAAGGCCCACAAGGTCCACAAGGAATTCAAGGTCCTCAAGGTGAACGTGGTCCAACAGGTCAAA
>CATMRH010000033.1 GCA_950073955.1 uncultured archaeon
TTCGCCCATTCAATTGTCTTTGATTGCTCAAAATTATCATATTCACTATTTTGCTTAAAGTACAGGTGTAGATTGAATAGTGTATTGAGTACCTGATATGGTCTTGACATAAGCTCATCAGTACTGAAACTTAGTGGCTCAATTGGGCTTGCTTTCCACATGAAATAGAATCTCACCAAATCAGCAGGATATTTTTGCAGTAACTCTGCTCCATCCAAAACATTTCCTTTGCTTTTACTCATCTTACCTCCATTTTCATCAAGTACATGTCCTTGGAACAAAAATGCCTTGTAAGGGGAGTTTGGACCATTGTTTAAAATTACATTTTCAATAAGTAGAGTATATGCCCATCCTCTTGTTTGATCAATTCCTTCTGTGAAAAATGGTGCAGGAATTTCTTTTGAATATTCTTCGTCTGTCAATGATGAATATGGTGCAGAACCACTATTGTGCCACGTATCTAAAACATACTCTTCTCTCTTTGTTTTGACGCTGCCACATTTTTTGCACTTTACAGTAATATTATCGATCCATGGTCTGTGTAATTCAAAGTCTGGTCCATCTGGCAAATTCTCCGCAGCATCCACAATTTCCTTTCTTGTAAAGAACCAATTTTTTTCACCACAATCTTCACAACTCCAAACAGGTAGTGGACAACCCCAAATTCTTTCTCGTGAAATACACCATGGGTGTCTTTCTCTGATAATTCCAAGAAATCTATTTTTTGGTTGCTCAAAAAAGTATTCTACACTTTCTGCTGCTTCAATCGCTTTGTTGTCAAGACGGTCAAGCTTGTAAAACCAACCTCTTCTGGCAAGCCATACAATGGGGTGGCGTGATCTCCAGCACAAAGGATACTTGTGTTTTATTTTTCCAATCTTTACAAGTGCATTACAATCTTTTAGATCTTCGACAATTACTCTGTCTGCATCTCTGACAAACATTCCTGAGTATTTACCTGCCTGAGCAGTGAATTTTACTTCGTCATCAATAGGATTGAAAATTTTGACATTTCTTTTGTTTGCTATTTTGATATCTTCTTCTCCATTTGCAGGAGATAAATGCACTAACCCACTTCCTGCACTAATATCAACAAATGATTCAGAGACTGTAACATGGTAATTGTCTAATTTTGCACATTCATTTAATCCTGGAACTAAAGCCAACAATGGGTGAATGTATTTTTTTCCTTCAAATTCTGAACCCTTTATAGTTTTTTCAATTTTATAATCATCAATCTTTACCTCTGTCATGAATTCTTCTAGTCTAGTCTTTCCAATAACCCATGTCTCATTTTCTACTTTGACATAAGCATAATCTTCTTCAGGTTGTAAACCCACCATTGCATCTGTAATTAGAGTAAATGGCATGGTAGTCCATACTATCAAAAATGCATCTTCATCAACTAGTTTTACTTTATAGTAAAGTGATGGGTCTTTAACTTCTTCATAACCTTGATTTACTTCTGAATGACTAAGTGATGTTTGGCAACTTGGGCAATATGCAATTACAGTAAAGTCTTCTTCTAAAATTCCGTTTTCATATGCTTTTTTTAGCACTTGCCATTCTCTTTCGATAAATTCATCTCTAAAAGTCCAGTATGCTTTGTCATGATTAAATGACATACCAAGTAGCTCATCAACTTCTATCCATGCCTTGTTGTATTTTTCTACAACTTTTTTACATTCAGATACTATTCTTTCAATTCCAAATTGTTTAATTAATTCTGTTTTTCCACCTGTTACCCCTAACTCTTTTTCAACTTGTAATTCTACTGGAAGTCCTTGGGTATCCCATCCTCCATTAAATTCAATTTTTTTTCCCTGCAATGTGTTGAATCGATACCACAAATCTTTGATGACTCTACCTCTTAGATGTCCTGCATGTGGAATTCCATTCATTGTTGGTGGCCCTTCAATGAATCTGATTTTTTCAGGCTTGTCAGATGCAAAAATCTGTTTTTCTAAATCAATTGATTTGATGTATGCTTTTACTTGTGATTCTATTGCTTTTGCATCAAACTTTGTAGAAAACTCCATCTGGATTTTGATATGTGTGTGGCATTATAAAGCTAAATTGGTTTTGCAAGATTTGGATTATATTATTGGGCAAATGATCATCATTGTTGGTAAATGTTCTGGTAGTTGGTTCTGGGGGAAGAGAACATGCATTGTCATGGAAACTGTCTCAAAGTCCTAAGGTTGATACTGTTTTTACTGCTCCTGGAAATGGCGGAACTGAAAATAACGTTCCAATAAATGTGGATGATTTGGATGGATTATCTAATTTTGCTCAACAAAATAATTGTTTTACCATAATTGGACCTGAAGCTCCATTGGCAGCCGGAATTGTTGATAAATTTAATCAGCGTGGACTCAAAGTTTTTGGTCCTTCTCAACAAGCAACACAGCTTGAATCAAGTAAGATCTGGGCAAAAAATTTTATGAAACGAAATAATATTGCTACGGCCCGATTTGAAATATTTGACGATGCTCAAAAAGCACAAGACTATGTTGAAACACTTGATTACAATGTTGTAGTGAAGGCTGATGGCCTTGCTGCAGGAAAGGGTGTTATTGTTTGTAATAGTAACGAAGAAGCATTTTCTGCAATTCAGACAATTTTAGTCAAAAAAACATTTGGTGATGCTGGAAATCGCATCATTGTTGAAGAAAGAATTGATGGGATTGAAGCCTCATACATTGCGCTTTGTGATGGTGAGATTGCTATTCCTATGGCAACCAGCCAAGATCATAAGAGAATTTTTGATAATGACAAAGGTCCTAACACTGGTGGTATGGGTGCATATTCACCAACCATGATTATTGATGATGCACTAGCAAAAAAAATCCAGGAAAAAATTATTGATAAAACAATTCAGGCTATGAAAAATGAAGGTATTTCTTTTAAGGGATTTTTGTATGCTGGAATAATGATTAGTAATAATGAACCCTCTGTTTTGGAATACAATGTAAGAATGGGTGACCCTGAATGTCAACCAATTACAATTAGAATGGATTTTGACTTGTATGATTATTTTGTTGCAAGTGTTGATGGAAAACTGTCATCAATGCCTCCAACCTCTTGGAAAAATCAATCTGCAGTATGTGTTGTTTTAGCATCTGAAGGATATCCAGAGTCATATGTCAAAAATGAAGAAATCTCTGGTTTTGATTCTATTCCAAATGACATCTATGTTTTTCATGCTGGAACAAAAAAACTAGATGGAAAAATTCTCTCAAATGGCGGACGTGTTTTAGGAGTTACAGCATTAGGTGACTCTTTGAAATCTGCAATTACAAATGCTTATGCTGTATCTGACAAAATCTCATGGTCTCACAAGTATTGTAGAAGAGATATTGGTCAAAAAGGTCTTTCTTATCTCTGAGTCTCAAAAATTCTGTCTTCTGTTATAATCCAATCAATTATGATATCATGTTCTGATTTTGGAATATTTTTTACAATCTGTTTTTCCAAAGTCAAAGATATTGTAGTAGTCTTGTGTTCTACTAGAAATCTATCATAAAATCCATGACCATATCCTAATCTAACTCCAATTGGAGAAATCCCTACAGTTGGTACTAAAATCACATCAAGACTATTATCTACCTCACAATCGTCTTTTGGTTCCATAATGTCAAAACTACCTTTTTCTAGGCTTGAAAAATCAGTGATTTTTCTAAATTCAATGTTCTCTCCAATAACTTTTGGCAAAAACACATCTTTTCCATTACTTAGTAATTCTTGGATAATATCCTGTGTTAAAATTTCACTCCCAATCGGATAATATGCTCCAATCTTTTGAGCATCCCTGAATGCATTAATTTTCTTTATTTTTTTTTTCATCTTTTCACTTGCAATCTTTATTAAATCAAAAGATGTATTGTCTCTTTTTTCTAAAAGAAGACTTCTAAGTGATTTTTTATCAGGACTGTCTTCCAATTTGACTACTCAAAGATGCTGCAGTGATTGTATTTTTTAATAGCATGGCAACTGTCATGGGGCCCACTCCTCCAGGAACTGGTGTTGCAAAAGATGCTTTTTCTATAATCTGTTCAAAGTCTGAATCTCCTACTAATTTTTCTTGAAATCTTGATATTGCAACATCAATTACAACTGCACCCTCTTTGATCATCTCTGGTGTTAGAGTGAACTTGTTCCTATTCCCTACTGCAGTGATGACCACATCTGCAGATTGACAAAGCTCTGTCAGATTTTTGGTTCTAGAATGGCATGTCATAACTGTGGCATTTTTTTCTAATAATAGATGATAAAGTGGCTTTCCAACAAGATTACTTCGATTAATCAATACAATATTTTTTCCATCTAAATCAATTTCATGATAGTCAAACATCTCCATAATCCCTGATGGAGTACATGCCACTAGCGCTGCTTTTTTCATTGCAAGCAATCCTGTGTTATGTGGCGTTAAGCCGTCAACATCTTTTAGTGGTGAGATTCTTGATGTGGTGACAAATTCATCTAGTTGTTTGGGCAATGGAAGTTGGATTAGAATTCCGTGAACTGCACTATCTTTGTTTAAATTTGCAATAATATCGTTGAGTTGTGCTTGTGTAGTGTTTGCATCAAGTTTATGATCTTTAGTAATAATTCCTACTTCTTCACAAGCCTTGTGTTTGTTTTTTACATAAGTGGTAGAAGCTGGATCATCACCAATCAAAATTGTGGCTAAACAAGGGGTGATTCCTTGAGTTTTTAGCTCTTCCACTGCTTTTTTGACCTTATCTTTAACTGATTGAGCAATAACTATTCCATCTATCTTGATACCTGTCATGTTCTGTTTCTGATTAGTAGATATTTAATACTTGAATTTCACTGGTTGTACACCAATGAAACTTGATTTTGATGTAAACAATTCAATTGAAAAAATAAAAAAAAGTGGTACGTATTTTCATACCTTTATCGATAAACCAAGTTTAGCTGCTGGTGTCTTGATTCTAAAACCTGGTGAAGAAGATACTCAAGAACCACATGATAGTGATGAGGTATACTATGTAATTTCTGGTGATGGTTTTTTGAAAATTAAAGACAAAGATTACAAAGTTTCAAAAGATAAAGTATTCTTTGTAGCAAAGGATGTTGAGCATTATTTTCATGGAAACAAAAAAGAACTAAAAGTTTTATACTTTTTTGGTGGACCTGACACTTAACTGATAATTATTCTTCTACCTGAAACTCTGATCTTTTTTCTAGCAAACAAATTAACTGCTTCAGGGTAAATTTTATGTTCTTCTTTTAGAATTCTTTTTGATAATGACTCCACAGAATCCTTTTCCATGACTTTGACAACTGCCTGAATAATTATGGGCCCTGTATCCATCCTTGAATCAACAAAATGTACTGTACATCCTGAATATTTTGCGCCATGATCTAATGCTTGTTTTTGAGAATCTAATCCTGGAAATGCTGGAAGTAATGCTGGATGAATATTGATCATCCTGTTTTTGTATTTTTTTACAAATTGTGGACTGATAATTCTCATAAATCCTGCAAGACAAACAAGGCCATTTCTAGGCGTAACTCCATGTTTTGTTAGAGCAGCAATTACCTTTTTGTCATATTGTACTCTGCTTCCTTTGAAGTTCTTACTTTCAATTATTTCTGTGTTAATTCCTAATTTTTTTGCTATCTTCAGTCCTTTTGCGTTAGCTTTGTTTGAAATCACTACTGCTGGATTGATTGGAATCTTTTTTTTCTTAATTGACTTTAGAATAGACTCCATGTTGCTCCCGCGACCTGAGATTAAAATTCCTAGATTTAGCAACTAGTCAATAGTAGATCAAACCTGCAATTTATATCAAATCTAATTACTTTGATTTTCATTGTCAAGGCAAGTCAGGATGACAAAAAATGGAATCCTGTGTGAAGTTAATCATAAACGTGTTCACTTGGATCCAAAAAATACCGATGTTACAGGAATAAATTTTGTCTCTCACGCACACATTGATCATCTTCCTTCAACAAACGGAGGAACAATTCTATCATCAGTTGAGACTAACAAAATAGCTAATCTTCGTGGATTTAAGATGGAAAATCATATTGATTCTCTCGATGGTTTTTCTTTAATTGACAGTGGCCATATTTTTGGTGCAAAAGGATTACTTTTTGATGATATTTTCTATACTGGCGATATCTGTACTAGAAAACGTGGATTTCTTCAAGGTGCAAAAATCCCAAAATGCAAAACTCTGATAACTGAATGCACCTTTGGTCTGCCTGAATTTATTTTTCCCACAATTGATAAAATTCAAAAACAGGTAAATGAATTAATTTCTGGGCTTTATGGAAAAGGTATTCCTGTAATTTTAATGGGATATCAATTAGGGAAAGCGCAAACCATTACTCAACTCTTTGGTCATTGGGAACCACTTTTCTTTCATGATTCTGTAAAAGAAATGAATTCACTTCATCAAAAATTGGGAATTCCTCTCAAGGATGGAATTGGTCATTCTGAGGCTGAAAAAAATGGCCTATTAGAAAAAAAACCTTGGGTGATGGTTGCACCAATGATGTCTAGTAAAAATAAATTCCTTCAGGATATGAAGTCAAAATATGGTGCAGTGACAATAGGATTTAGCGGATGGGCACAATCCTCAAGATTCTCTTTTG
This sequence comes from uncultured archaeon, assembly GCA_950073955.1. Classification (GTDB taxonomy): domain Archaea; phylum Thermoproteota; class Nitrososphaeria; order Nitrososphaerales; family Nitrosopumilaceae; genus Nitrosopumilus. Next base: position 6,631 of record CATMRH010000033.1, read on the forward strand.
GAAGACGAGCTGACTACTCAATTACTATGAGTGATCATTGTGACTTTAATGAACTTGTAAACATGGTAGTACAATCTGAAGCTGAACAAGTTTACACTATACATGGTTTTGTTGATGAATTTGCAGAACACTTACAAAAAATAGGAATTAATGCACAACCTCTACTGGAAAATTCTTTAGACGACTTTACTTAGTAAATCTATTACATTCACAATCTGCAACTAGACATGTTTCTAAATTTCTAATATGATCATGGGAGAAATGTTTGCATTTTTCATTTTTGCAGATTCTTCTTTGAGCTTCTTTTTGTACAACTTTTTGGGCAATTGCATTTGCCTTGTCCTTTGAATATCCTTTTTTGTCAATATAGAAATGAACAATACTATTGTATAGTAAATCTGGGTTGAATTGTTTTTCTAACATGGAATTACCTGGATATAATACAGCTTTATTCTATTAAAATAACGTGCAACAAAGTATTCTTTTGTAATAATTTTTAACTCAAAATTACGCCTATATCCATAAGATTTGTATGAGTAAAATCAGTCACAATACTTCCTTTTTGTTTTTGAAAGAATCTGCCTGAATCACTGTTTTTGAGAAACTCTTTTGTTATCGATGAATCTATTCTAATATTTTCTGTAATAGCTCCAGCAAAAACAGAATTTCCATCTATTCCATCTGTACCCATCGATGCAATAACGATTTTTTTTAATTTTTGAGTATTTTTTAAAATTCTTAAAACCATTTCTTGATTTCTCCCACCCCTTCCTTTTCCAAGAACCCTTACTGTAGTTTCTCCACCAAAAATTAGACATGCTTTTTGGTTTTCTGAAATGTTTTCAAGAATTTTTGTCACTGCATCTTTGATCTCACCAAAAACTTGTAGTATAGTTACATTGTAACCTATTTTCCTAGCTGTCTTTTGCATAGCTTCCAAACAATCACTATTGTTTGCAATAATATAATTTTCAATTTTTGATTTCTTTGGAATTTCAATTTTCTCTAATCCTTTTTCTAAAACTTGTAAAACTTCTGAAGGAATTTTTCTTTTAAGTTTGTATTTTTCTATAATGTCTAGCGCATCTGCAAATGTTGTATCATCCATGTATGTTGTACCTGAAGCAATAGATGATAGATCATCACCTTCAACATCTGACATTACCAGACTTATTCCTTGGCATTTCATATTCTCTACCAATCTACCTCCTTTAATTTTTGATAGATGTTTTCTTATACAGTTGAACTCTTGAATTGTTGCACCTGATTTCAACAGTAAATTTGTAACATAGATTTTATCATCAAGAGTTATGTCGTCTGGCATTGCAAGAAGTGATGACCCTCCTCCTGAAACAAGAAAAATTACTAGTTCATCACTTTTTTTATTTTGAAGAAATTTCATGACTTCTTTTGCTGCCTTTACACTTGTTTGGTCTGGTTTAGGGTGCCTAGAATTAAAAATCTGAAATTTCTTTCCCTTAATTCTTGATTTGGAGCCTTTTGGAATTACCACAATTCCACTTTTTATGGGAATTATTGCATTAAGTGCCCGTGTCATTGAATCTCCGGCTTTTCCAAATGCAACAGAATAGATGTTAGAATATTTTCTAATTTTAATTGATTTGCCACCAATTTTGATTTCATCAGGTGTAACATACTTTGGAATGATGTTTTCTGGATTAGCAGCTTCAAGACCTGCTTCTAAAATTTCTAAACAATCCTTTTTCTTATCACTAGTTGCTAATTCATTGAAATTTTGAATGATCATACCATCACTCAATAATACAAGATATATAATCGTCAATGATTTTTTTATTTCATGCACACAATACGCATTCCAAAAGTTATCAACTTTGGAGAAGATGCACTTGGTCAAACAGATTATCCTAAAAATGCCCTTATTGTCACAACTGTTCCGCCAGAACTTTCTGACAAATGGATAGCAAAAATGGGAATTAAAGATTACATGTTGTATGACAAAGTAACACCTGAACCATCAATTGACGATGTCAATACTGTGATTTCACAATTCAAAGACAAAAAACCATCTGTTCTAATTGGATTGGGTGGTGGAAGTTCAATGGACGTAGTAAAATATGCTGCCCAAGATTTTGGAGTAGAAAAGATCTTAATCCCAACTACATTTGGAACTGGAGCTGAAATGACAACTTATTGTGTTCTGAAATTTGATGGGAAAAAGAAATTGTTACATGAAGATAGATTCTTAGCTGACATGGCTGTAGTCGATTCATATTTTATGAATGGCACTCCCGAACAAGTCATCAAAAATTCTGTTTGTGATGCATGTGCTCAAGCAACTGAAGGCTATGATAGCAAACTTGGTAATGACTTGACTAGAACTCTATGTAAACAAGCATTTGAGATTCTTTATGATGCAATTATGAATGACAAACCAGAGAACTATCCATATGGTTCAATGTTGTCTGGAATGGGATTTGGAAATTGCTCTACAACACTCGGACATGCATTGTCTTATGTATTTTCAAATGAAGGTGTACCACATGGTTATTCATTATCTTCTTGTACAACAATTGCACACAAGCATAACAAGTCAATCTTCTATGATAGGTTCAAAGAAGCTATGGAGAAACTTGGTTTTGATAAATTAGAACTCAAAGCTGATGTTTCAGAAGCTGCAGATGTTGTTATGACTGATAAAGGACATTTGGATCCAAACCCAATTCCAATATCAAAAGATGATGTCATCAAATGTCTTGAAGGTATCAAAGCAGGTAATTTGTAAAAAATTCAAAAATTTTTTTACCTTTTTTCTATTTTCTTGATAAACTGCGAAATTGGCAGCTGATTAAACTTATTTATTCTAATATTCTGTCGTAAGTGTACGTGACTGAAAAGAATCTAAAATTTGGTATTCAAAACGGATTAAATGTTGCTAGAGCTGGATATACTGAAGACCAAATTCTAACAGCTTGCATACTTGCTGATAAAACTGGTTATGATTCTATTTTCTATATGGATCACACAAACGTACCACAATGGAAAAATGCAATTGTTTTGGATCCTTGGGTTATGTTGTCTGCAATTGCTGCAGTCACACAGAATGTTGAACTTGGTACTTGTGTAACTGATGCAATTCGAAGACATCCATCTAACATTGCACTAGCTGCTATTTCTCTTGATAGAGTTTCAAAAGGTAGAGCTATTCTTGGAATTGGTGCAGGTGAAGCTCAAAACCTAAAAGAATTTTGTATCCCATTTGAAAAACCAGTTTCGAAATGGGAAGAACAAATTGAAGTTATTCATAAATTGTATGAACCAACACCTGATAATGTAGTAAGTTATGATGGAAAATATTACAAACTTGAAGGGGCATGTTTGCAAGCACCTCCAATTAGAAAACCACGACCACCAACTTACATGGCATCTGGTGGAAAACGTACTCTTGCATTAACAGGAAAACTTGGTGATGGTTGGCTACCAATCGGTTACACTCCAGTACTCTTTACAGATCATAAAGCGCAAATTGAAAAATCAATGGATGAAAATAACAGAACACAAGAAGAAAAAGACAACTTTGAATTTGCACTTGATATTGATGTGTACTTTTCTGAAGATGCAGAAGAATCTTGGGCAAAAATGAAAGAAGCAGTCAAAGTAAGTTTGTTCAAGCCTGAAATCTTGAGAGTTCACGGATTAAAAGAAATTGAAGGATTTGATTTTGTCAAATACTTTACAGAATATTCAATGTCTGATCAATCTTGGATTATAAAGATGAGAGAGGCTGCAACTAAGATGCCTGATGATGTTGCTCGTTCTTCAACTGCAATTGGCACTCCTGAAGATATAATTCCAATATTTGAGGAATTCATGAAAGCTGGTGTTAATCATTTTGTAATTCGATTCTGGGGGAAGAACTACTTTGGTTCTATTGACAAATTTGCAACTCATGTAATGCCAAAACTCAGAGAAATAGCCAAACAATAAGACGTTCTATTTTATTATTCCAAAAAATTAATTACTAAATAGGTTCTGAGAAGGAAAACGAAGATTCTTTTTAATTTATGACTTGTGTGGTCTTCTGCTTTTTGCTTTTGTAAATGATTTTGCTCTACGTTTGTTTCGTTGTTTTGCTAATCTTTTTCTAGTACGCTCTGTGGATTTTGTTTCACCTTGAATGATTTTTGTTTTACTTCCATCTCTTAACATGATTACTTTTCCTTTGAATCTAAATTCTACATCTCTACATTTGACATAATATTTTTTGAGACAAAAAAATATTCTATTATTTGTCCCATGCAAATCTTTGATTTCTTTTGATTTTTTTAATTCATTAATAATATTTCTAAGTATTCCTTTGTCAATGTCTGTAACTCTATGTAATTCTCTAAACCAGATGAATCTCGATTCAGAACCCCATTTTTCTAGAACATCTAAGACTTGTTGTGTGGTCTCTTCGTACTCTTTATCTATTTTATACACTGCTTGTCTTGAAATATTCCCATGTTTTATCAGTTTTCATTAATGAAAAGTTTGGATGAAAAAAGTCAAGTTTTAGAATGTTCTCCCTTTTTGATTATTTTTGTGATAATTCAATATGAATACTGAATTAAAAAATGAATGTACAAAATTGTCATGTAGGATTCTAGAAATCAAAGCATTAGCAAAAGAACTAGATGAAGAAGATTAGTATTCTTTTTTGATTTAAACTGTTTTCTTTTAGTCTGAGTATGTTTTTTCATTTGCCTACTAGCATATTTTTAGTATTTGTGCTCTGGATTTATAAAATGATTTTTCATAATTCAGTTATTGCAATTTGCTGGAATCTTAAAAATTCGTTCATTTGAAAAAATTAAAGAATTTCTTAAAGTAGAACATATTGGCAGAATTTCTAGCATTGATAAAAATGGTTTTCCTCAAATAATTCCAATGAATTTTGTTTTTCTAAATGATGCTATCTACCTGCACTCTCATGTTAGAGGTGAAAAATTAGAAAATATTTCTCGTAACAACAAAGTAGGTTTTGAGGTAGATAAAGAACTAGAATTTCTACCCTCTTATTTTGAAGATCCTAATGACGCATCTCTAGCAGATACTTTGTACATCAGTGTTGTGATGAAAGGAGTTGGTTCTTTTGTAATTGATAGAAAAGAAAAGACACTTGCACTTAATGCACTAATTGCAAAATATCAACCCGAAGGTCAGTATGAACCAATTAAATCTGATATGGAAGTTTTAGATGAAGTTACTGTAATCAAAGTAACACCACAAACAATACATGGAAAATACAAAATTGGTCAGAACATGAATTCTAAAGATAGAATGGATTTAGCACAAAAGATTTTGAAACGAAATTCTCCATCAGCTAAACAAACCCTGAAAATTATGGGTTTTGAAGTGACTGATGATGGGTTAAAAATGGTTGATGAACCTGTATGGTAATCATAGTTTTAATCCACATTGCTTTAACTGCAGTTTAATCATAAATAAATAATTGGAAGAATCAAAACCAAAAAAACAGGTTTGTGGGTACTGTCCAATTGACAAATGTCTTTTAGATTGTGAGATTTGTAATCCTAAATTCAGTTCAAACTGTAATTGTGATTAAAATTAGAAAAAATAAGAAAAAAGGAAAAAGTTTTGGTTAGTTCACTGTAACAGTGCCAATCATCCATGGATGAACCATACAGAAGTAATCGTAAATTCCTGCATCATTAAATTCATGTGACCA
>CATMRH010000034.1 GCA_950073955.1 uncultured archaeon
TTTGGGTGGTAAACTCTATCTTTTAGCTAAAACTAGAAAAATGAAAAAATTTTTGAAATTTTCACTATCCCAAACCAAACGAATCAATGATGATAGAACTGCACCTGAGGAAAGATGGTCTAAAATATATCAAAACAATAAAAACTCAAAATTCTATTCTGTGATAAAAAAGAATCTTAATTTTATTGCAAAGTCAAAACTTGTCTTGGAGTACGGTTGTTCAATTGGAATTATTACGTCATATTTGGCTAATAGTCATGATATGGTGTTTGGTATTGATAGATCATTTAGTGCACTTAGATATGCAAAAAAATCTTCAAAAAACAATCTTGATTACATTGTAGCTGATTCATTATCTCCTGTTTTTGGAAAACTACAATTTGATTTAATACTTGCATTAAATGTTTTAGAATTAATAGAACCTATTGAGCTGCTAAAACAAGTATCAAAACAAATCTCTATTGGCTATTTTGTGATCTCTGATCCATATGATTTTGATAGAGGCACAAATTCTGTTAGAAAACCTGTAGATGAATCAACACTACGCACGAATTTGTGGAATTTGGGATTTAAAATTTCATCAAAAACAAAAAATCCATCTTATATCCCTTGGAATTTAAAACTCAATTCACGTGCTACTTTGAACTATAAAGTAGATTTGATTATTGGAAAAAAATAGAATGGTATTGCTATAAAATGAATATGTAATGCCGGGGGCGGGTTTCGAACCCGCGACCTCCAGATTATGAGTATTGCCTTAGTTGGAGAACCGCTAGAGTTTACCAAATGAACTGGCACTCTAACCAGGCTGAGCTACCCCGGCATGTATATGTCTGAAAAATTTGGGAAATTAAATGATTCTAAAATGTTTCAGATTTTTACTTTAGATTCTTCCACTCTGTGTTCTCATTCTTTACCCAAAGAAATTTCTTTTGTAATGCAGCTGTATACAATTTTTCCCATTCTACACCTACCTCATCAGTCCATGCCTTGATAACCCGAGGATCTATGTAATTTCTCAAAGATGTTCCAAGATTGTAATCTCTGGTTTTTTCAGATAAATCAATTTGTAGCTTTAACTTTTCTACTCTTTCTTTGTGTTTCTGTTTTTGCTTTTTGATTTGTCCATTTAATGTCTTGATTCTTTTCTCTTTACTCTTTTTTTGAGTTTCAGTCTTTGGTAGACTTGATTCCACTTTTTTGAGAGCCTCTTGAGTTTTCTTCGAAGGCTGATCTTTTTCAGCATTTTTGATGGTATCTCGCTTCTTTTCTAATACTTGGTCAAATGTCTTTGGAATGGTTCTCTTATGATTACACATTTTGGCAGCCTCAAGGTTTGCCATTTTTGCATGGTATAATTTCTCGTTTGCTGTTTTTCCTTTAATGTTGTCATGTTCCACAAGATAGTCTTTGACAACTGTTGTTGCTTGGTATGTTCTAAACACTTTGGCAGTTAATCCCTTTACAATTCCTGAAAAATATTTGTTCACATCTCTCGATGTAATATTGTGGAAAATCTCCTCATTTGGTTTTTTCTTTTCAATTAATTTTTTGAGATTTTTTTGAAATTGTTTATCGTCACCAACTGCCTTTAGAGTCTCTTGCCATCTTACACAGTCTTTTCCCAAAAAGTCAAACTCTATTGCATCTGAAGTAATTTTGATGTGTTCTTTTCTTAGAGTTGTAGCACCTACAGTGTCTGCTTCGTCAGGATCTTTTTCGTCTCCAACTCTCATTGCAGTTCTATAAATCAAATAACACGCAGTAGCAACATTACTCTTTTTAGGATCTTTCATATCTTTGACCATTGCTTTTTTAATTTTTTCAATTTCTTTTTCAAGCTTGACAGCTTTTTCGTACTTTTCTTTATCTCTGCCTTGTTTTAGGTCGGAACTATCTGCAAGCCACACATACTTTCTTTTCTGTGTAAGAAAATCCATCCAACTGGCTAGCCACATTGAATCATAATCATGCACAATTTTCCCCCATTCTCCTTTCATCGATTTCTTTGCTTCTTTATCCATATTCAGAGTAACATCTTTTGCAGTAACACGAAGTTTCCATTTTCCTCTGAGTGGATGCTCTCCCCTACCAATGAATATGCCTGGTGGCTCTGCCATGTAGTTTCCAACTTCAACTTCCTTTCCATCCATGATGGCAATTCCGTATTTTGTTTTCAGCTCTTCTCGTAGTTCTTTTCTCTTCTTTGCTTGTTCTTTCTTTTCTTCTTTGGTCATCATCTCCTTGAGATCTTTTTCCTTGTCAACTACTTTGTAAGCACTTGAAAAATCAATATCCTCATATGAAATTTTTTTAAATTTTGAATTCATAGTTTTAGCAAAATCTGCTGTAAAGTTTTTTTGAAAGACTTTATCTTGAGCATATGGTGTGTCTTTCTTTTTTGCCCACTGGTAAATCATTTCTTCTTGGTTTAAGTCAAGATCAACCCTTTCTCTATTGATCTTTATCGTAATTCCTTGAGCTTCATAGGCAGGTGGAAATAAGATTCCATTATGTTGTAGAGTTTTCCATTTCATTCTTTTCACTTCAAAATTGCGGACTTTGACAAAAACTGTATTCTATCTGTATATCAATTTAACGTACAAATGCGATATCAGCTAGAAAATATCTCTTTACTCATATATTTCTCAAATTCTAGGTCTGTTTTCATCTTTTTTGCTTCCATAAACATGGCAGCATCAGCTCCTACAGTGTATCGTGGCAAAATCTCATCATCATGAATTGCCTTTATGATTACATCTGCAACTTGAGCTGGTGCAGTTCCCATTTCTACCATCATTTTAAAACCTGCAAGAATATTATTGGTTAATGTCTTGTATTTGGGATCAATTTTTGATTCTGGAACCTTCATTGAATTGAAAAAGTTTGTCTTGATAACTCCAGGCTCAATTAAAGTAGTTTTAATCCCAAATTGACCTAGCTCGTATCTGAGACATTCACTTAATCCTTCTAGTGCAAATTTTGTACTGATATAAGCTGGGGAACAAGGCAGTCCCATTCTTCCTACAACAGAACTAATGTTTACAATAATCCCTGAATTCTGTTTTCTCATAATTGGAGATACCTCCTGAATTATTCTTACAATGCTAAAGAAATTAGTTTCAAACTGTTTTCTAAAATCATCAACTGATACATCTTCTGTACATCCAAATTGTCCGTATCCTGCGTTGTTTACTAAAACATCTAATCTTCCACAATCTGTAACTACTTTCTTGATTGCAGAAACTATTGATTCTTCTTTGTCGACATCTAATTCTATTACATCTATTGGAAGATTTTCTTTTTTTGCTGAATGTTCTAACTCTACTGCCTTTCCAATATCTCTCATACTTGCAAAAGTATGAAAACCGTCTCTTGCAAGTGCTAATGCAGTTTCTAATCCGATCCCTGATGAACTACCTGTGACAAGAGCTACTTTTTCCATATCTGTGCTAGATTTTTGTTATATTTATCCCATTTTGATTTATCAAACTAATGGTCTATCTCCTTCAGTAGGATCAATCAGCTCTGTTTTTTCACCATTACTAATTCTCTCCAGAATCTCTAATGCAGAATATTTGTGCAAATATTCGTTATTGTTTCCACATCTGTATGAGAAAGTGCATCTTGGACATCCGGATTCGTTTTCACATGGACATTCCTTTACAATATACATACTTCTCTCAAGGGCTTTTTCAAATCTATCATACAATGCTTTACTGGCACCACTTCCTCCTATTGCCCCATCATAAATGAAAATCAAGCCTGAAGTGCCTAAAGATATGCCTCCCAAGTCTTGAGACACTCCTCCTGTGATCATATTACTTCCCTCAATTACTACATGCTCTGTTGCATGATACCCACTGGCTTCAGTATAATCTTCATCTTCTGCTTTCCCAATAACTTTGAGAGGTCTTGGTGCATGAAAAACAATTCCCTTGGTAACAAAATCATACTCTAGTGGAGTTTCAAGTAGTACTTTTTCTCCTTGCGTAATCTCTTGTCCTAGTTCTATGTTCACATAACCGTAAACCTTCTTTTGAATGTGCAATTTACAAAATGCTACTTCCACACCCTTTGCCTTTCTTTTCTCAAAAACAGTTTCAATTGTTGGCCACTCTTCTGTAAGAGATTTTGTATAATATGGATAATCTCTTGGAATTTTTTCTAGTTTAGCATAATTTTTTCTGGGATAGTCAAATTCTTTTACTTTGTAACGAATACCTGCCAAAAAATAGATTGCATCTTTATGTAGCTCCTCTAATGCAATTGGTAATATTCTATCTCCAACTTTTCTTTCATTTAGGAAAATATCAATAGACTTTCCAATTCCTCTAATGTTATATTCATTTAACATAGAACTAATTTTTTCAAAATTTGGAATAATTCTATTGTTTACAACAAGAAGATTTTCATTGATTATGTGATGCTCTATTATCTCTTGATGTTCTTTTAGTTCATGTTTGGAAATTGGTTTGTCACATGCCATCGCTAAGACTTGAAATTCTTCTACAAACGGATTCTTTGGATCTATGTATGTTTTTTCAGTGTCCTCAAAATAGTCATCAGGATGATTTTTGTAGTATTGAGAAATAGGATCGTTTCCCAATGCCAAAAACGCATATCCTCTTTGTCCCTTTCTTGCTGCTCTTCCAATTCTTTGAATTAGTCTGTTTACTGGAATAGTGGATGATATAACACAATCAACATTGCCTACATCTATGCCTAATTCAAGCGTAGGAGTGCATGAAATTGCTTGCAGCCTATCTTCTTTGAATTGTTTTTCAACTGCAGTTCTATAATTTGCCATTAAACCTGCCCTGTGAACTTTGATGTTGACTTTTTGTTTTTTTGCTTGTATTGCTAATAACTCAGAGTTTAGATGGGAGTTGTTAAACACCATCGTCTTGTGATTTTTTTCAGTCAATTTCTTTGTTAGTTCTACCATCAATGCTCTTTGAGTTCTAAGAGATGGAAACAACATTACAAAATCTGTCTGACCCTTTTTTCCAGAACCATGAATAATTTGCATTTTTTCTCCAAATAACTGCTGACAAAACTCTTTTGCATCATCAAGTGTAGCTGATGCTGCAACAAACTGTAATTTGTTACTGCAAATCCTTTTGAGTCGTTTAATGATATAATGAACATTTGATCCAAAAATTCCCGAGTATACATGTGCTTCATCTACTACAAGAACTCTTGTTGAAGATAATAACGATGAAAACTTTGTCTGATGACAAAGGTGATAATGCAAAATATCAAAATTTGTGACTAAAATCTGAGGGGGTTTTTCAATAATCTTTCTTCTTTCTTCTAGTTTTGTATCACCATCAAAAATCTTGACATTAATTCTAATCTTTTCTGCAAATTTTTGAATTTTTGGATATTGATCTCGTGATAAAGCCTTTGTGGGATATACAAAAATTGCAAAGACATTTCCGTCGCTTGCATCTTTTTTTATTCTTTGAATTACTGGAATTAAAAATGCCTCAGTTTTTCCCGATGCAGTAGGCGCTTCAATTACAACATTTTCTCCAAATGTAATTTCTTGAATTGATTCTTCTTGAAATTTGTAAAATTGTTCTATTTTTAGTTCCCTTAGATGATCAGAAATAGATTCATCTAGTCCAAAGTCTTCAACTTTACAGCCCATTTTAGGCTCGGGATTCTTCAAAACCTTGTATTCCGAGATATAGTCTTTTTTTGAAAATAGAATTTCTTCTGTAATTTTATCTGGCTTGTTTTTACCAATCATTTCTTTTATTTCATTTTCTCCCCTAACAATTCCTTCTTTTTTTAGCTCTTCTGAGAGTCCTTTTTCTGTAACTAAGCCTTCATCAAACCTTGAAAGAAATTCAAGAAATACCTCATCAACATTTTTTGAAAATTCTAATAGATCTTCAATACCACATTTTCCACAAGAGATATGCATTTTTTTGTTAAATGTTTTCTGAATCTCCATTTTTGACTTACATTTTGGACATGAGAATTTCAAGATCTATTTGATAAGAAATGATTAGTGATTTATTGTTTGATCACTACTATTGATCTATGACATTATTAAGCTAGGAAATAATCTTGAATTTACAAATGAAAAAGATCGAAATCAACAAAATTTACAATTTAAATTGTATTGAAGGAATGAATTCAATTCCTAAAAATAAAATTGATCTTGTTATTACTGATCCCCCTTTTGCCATTAATTTTAAAGCAAAAAAAGCAAATTATAACAGAACTTCATCTAGGGTTCTAACAGGATACAATGAAATCAAACCAGCAGATTATTATGATTTTACATTTACGTGGATGAGTGAAGTTTTTCGAATTCTAAAGGATTCAGGGAGCATGTATGTTTTTTCAGGATGGAATAACCTCAAAGATATTTTACAAGCACTAGACGATGTTGGATTTATTACTATTAACCATGTTATTTGGAAATATCAATTTGGTGTAGTCACTAAAAAGAAATTTGTCACTTCTCATTATCATTGTCTTTATGTCTGTAAAAATGATAAGAAGCGAAAATTCTTCCCATTTTCTAGGTTCAAAAAAGACGATAAAACAAAAGATGGAAGAAGTCTTCATTACAAAGACAAAGAGGATGTATGGGATATCAAAAGAGAATACTGGACTGGTTATGAAAAAACCCCAACTAAACTTCCTTCTGAATTAATTAAAAAATTATTGGAATATTCTAGTGAAAAGAAAGACATTGTATTTGATCCATTTCTTGGTTCAGGACAAGTAGCAGTTGTCAGTAAATCTCTTAACAGAAGATTTCTTGGTTTTGAAATCGTTCCTGACTATTACAAATTTGCCAAAAAACGACTTGATAAAAATATGTACAGAATAAAGAAATCACAATAATCTATTAGTTATTTTCTGGATCATCATCTTTTTTCTGACCCATCTTCTCTGAAATCATTTTTCTTAATTCATCGTCTGTTTTTTCCACGTTCACTCCCATTGATTTGGCCATGGTTTCTAATTTTTCTCGTTCCGTCTCGACAGGCCCTGTAATTTTTGGAGTTTGCTCTTCTCCTACCTTCATCTGGTCTTGAATTTCGTTTTTTGCTTTGTTGTATTCATTAACAGCTTTCCCAAGTTTTTTTGCAACGCCAGGAAGCTTCCCTGTTCCTAAAATCAAAACTATCGCGACAAAAATGATGATCATCCATTCGCTTCCAGCTATATTCAATGAATAATCAAGCATATTTTGCAATACTATAATTTGAAATTAAACGTAATGTTCAAGTTTTATGCCTATAATCAATTTCATCTTTGGATTCTTTGTGGCTCTAGTTTCTTTCTTGACATTATAGCGAACAGTGTAACTCCTATTCCTATCACGCAAAATATCAGATATGGTGTTTCATCACCAAATGATTGCGTGATTGGACCGCCAATAATTGGTCCTATTGCCCAACCTATTCCAAAAACTGTTTCATATGCACCAATTAATCTTCCTGAAATTTCTTTTCTAGTTTTACTCAAAATTATTTCTAATGTCAAGGGGAAAAATATACTAAACCCAAATCCCATTAGAATCAATGAAACTGCAAAACCAATAATTGAATCTGCAACAACTGATATGGCTAATCCAATTGACACTGCCATTGTTGCAGCAATCAAAGTCTGACTTGAATATTTTGCAAACTTTCCAACTAATGCAAGAGATACAACACGTGATATTCCAAAAACAAAATACAATAACAAAATATCTGTAGCCCCCATTCCATTGTCATTTAGAAATGCTGGATAGATTGTGAGAATTATTCCAAAAGAAGATGTACAGAAAATCAATAAGATTATTACTTCTGGAAATCTTTTCATCTCCTTAATTGATGAAAAAGATAATCGTTCATGATGAGTTCTAACTCTTTTTCTTGAGATAATTAGTGCAGAGATTATTGCAGTAGCCAGAATAAATGCTGTAATCTGAAATAGAATTCTGTAGGTAATATCAAGACCCTCAAGGAATACTGTGCCAAGTAATGGACCTACCATAAATCCAATAACGAAAAACATTGTAAACCAGGAGATATTTTTGACTCTGTTTTTTTCTGTACTCTCAGTAGCGATTATAGCCTGACATGGTGGCCAAAAAAATGCATGAGCTACTCCTGTCATTATTCTGAATCCCATTATTTCTGGAACTGACTGTGCGATTGATAGAAGGTAGATTGATGCAGAATTGATAGCAGCTCCTAATGCAAGTAGGTATCCACTGTTAAATCTATCAAGAAGAATTCCTACAAAAAGTGGAATGAACATGTAAGGGATGAAATTGGTTAATCCAATTAATCCAAGTTCAGAATACGTAGCACCAATAACATTTTTTGCAAATAATGGTAAAATTGGTCCATGCAGTCCATATGAAATTCCAATGATTAAAGCAGTAATGTTGACTAGAATCAGAGCTCTGTTCATTTGTATGCTGCAACCATTATTGCTCCACCCATAAGATCTTTCTCAAATTCTACTCTAGAGAATTTTTCTAGTAACAATCCTTCAAGCTTTTTGTTTTGAGGCCATCTTTTGAATGTACCATACAATGTTCCAAATTTTAATCCAAGTCTTCCTCCTGCAATAAATGCAAGAATAGGAAGAATGCATCTTAGATAAAACGAAACACCTACTCTGATAAACGCATTATCTGGTTTTCCTAAATCAACAATAACAAATCTACCATCTTTTTTCAGTACTCGATGAATTTCAGAAATTGCAATTCTCAAATTGATTGCATCTCTCAATGAATATCCACACAAAACTGCATCAAACTCTTCATCTCTAAATGGAATGTGCTCAAAAACTCCATTTGCCATATCTGGTAATTTTTCAAAATGCATACTTGTGTTTTTGAGCATAGGTACTAGAGGATCAAAAAGTGTGATTGAAATTTTTCCATCAGTTTGTTTTAATGCGACCTTTGACATATTACCAAAACCAGAGCCTGCATCTAAAATTTTGTTACCTGGAAATACTCTTTGTGAAATTCCACGATTTCTGTGCTCGCCATCTTTACCCAGTGAAATGATAGAATTTACTTTATCATAAACAGGAATAATCTCTCGAAGTACATCCATTACTTCGCCCCAGTAACTTCCTAAACCCATAATTTATCGTCTATGAATACTTGTTTGAATAGTTTTCAAATCTAAAACTTTTATTCTGTACCAAACTTTGATGCGTTTTGAGAATAATTCTTTAAATCAGATTCAGAAACTTTCTCGAAAACTTTTGTTTCAGTTGTAATCTTTGCCATTTTGATGTCATCTACTACATCTTTTTGTTTATCTTTTAGATTAATTGCAGCAATAGCTAAAGATGATGCATCATCTATACTCATGTCTGGGTTGTAATGTTTTTCCAAAAAGTCGTTTACATCCTCAGAACCTGCTCCAATTGCAACTGCTGCATATTGTACATAAGTTCCACTAGGATCAGTTACGTAGATTGATTCTCCTTTTTGATCAATACCTGCAATTATCAAGGAAACTCCATTTGGACGTACTCCAGAATATTGTGTAAACTGATGAGATTGATCTGCTAAATGTTTGGCAACTGTTGCAACTTCAACAGATTCATCATATGTCATTCTGTTTCCTTGTGAAAAGAATCTTGCACTATCTACTTGAATACGTGCATCTGGGATGTATCCTGCAGCAGCAATTCCAATATGAAAATCTACTTGGAAAATTTTTTGAGTTATATCTGTAGTCTGTAATGTTCGAGTCTTTTCTTCTACTGCCATGATAACTCCTTCTTTACTGCACACGCCAATTGCCAAAGTTCCTCTTTTTACAGTCTCCATGGCATATTCTACTTGGTAAATCCTGCCGTCTGGAGAATACATAGTAGGAGTCATATCGTAACCGCGTGATGCCATCATAATATCACGAGTTCATTCTCAGTCAATTTAAGGGTAATTATCTTGCTTGAAATTTACAATGTGGAAAAGATCTGGACATATAGTTTTAAGCAAAATTGGCCTTAATTCCTTTAAGATAGTATGACTAGTCAACTCTTAGAATTCAAAGAAATACTTAGATCAAGACCAACTTCTGCGCAAAGAAAACTCGACAAGCAGACTAGAAATCTGTTACTTTACTTGTTTACAAGTACTAGAGGTGGATTTACCCGATTACGCATTATTATGTACTTACTTGATCAACCATACAACACACATCAACTATCTAAGGTATTTGATCTTGATTACAAAGCAGTTCAACACCACATGAAAGTACTAGAGAAAAACAACATGGTCTCAAAAATTGGTGAAAAGTATGGAGCAATTTTTCACTTGTCAAATTTTCTTGAAATTAATATCAATGCTCTAGATGAAGCAATTGACAAGCTTGACAGAAAGATGAATTACAAAAAGGTCTATCTGTAATCTCATATTCTTTAACTGCGATCAGAGATTTCTAACCAAAAATATATAATCTGACACTAGTAAATACGATCAACTTGTTCAAAAGTGATCCTTTTGCAAATGCAACTAAACAGGTTAATGATGCATGTGATATTCTTGGGATAAAAGATAAAGGATTGCGTGAATATCTTGCAATGCCAAACAAAGTTTTGAGAGTAAAGATTCCAGTAAAAATGGATAATGGTAAAATTAGAATTTTCACAGGTTTTAGAAGTCAACATAACAATGATAGAGGTCCATACAAAGGAGGTATTCGTTACTTTAATCCCGAAGGTGGAGTTGAATACATGGAACGTGAAGTTATGGCACTTTCTTCATGGATGACATGGAAATGTGCAATTGTTGATATTCCACTAGGTGGCGCAAAGGGTGCAATCTATGTCAACCCTAAAACAGAAAAAATTAGCGATGCAGAATTAGAGAGATTAACAAGAGGATTTGCATTCAAAATTTCTGAAATTATAGGACCTGAAAAAGATATTCCAGCTCCTGATGTTTACACCACAGGTAGAGAGATGACTCAAATCATGGACACATTTGGTAAATTACATGGCAACAAATCTTTTCCAGGTGTTATTACTGGAAAGCCAATTTCAATGGGAGGATCACTTGCAAGAAATGTTGCAACAGGATTAGGAGCAGCATATTGTGTAAGAGAAGCAGCAAAGCAATTGAAACTGAATCTAAAAGGTGCCAAAGTTGTTTTACAAGGATTTGGAAATGCATCAACATTTGCAGGAGAATCTCTTGAAAAGATGGGTGCTAAAGTAATTGCAGTTAGTGATTCTAAAGGTTCTATTTCTATTCCAAAAAGTGCAAAGGTTAGTAAAATTTTAGAACACAAACAAAAGAAAGGCTCTGTTGTTGGATTTCCTGGAAGTAAAAAAATCTCAACTGAACAATTACTTACTACTAAATGTGATATTTTAGTTCCCGCTGCACTAGAAAATCAAATCAATGCAAAGATTGCCAAAAATCTGAAATGTAAAATTATTGCAGAAGCTGCAAATGGCCCAACATTGCCAGAAGCTGATCCAATTATTTACAAAAAGAAAATTTTGATAATTCCTGATATTTTAGCAAACTCTGGTGGTGTTTGTATTTCATACCTAGAATGGGAACAAAATAACATGGGTTAC
>CATMRH010000035.1 GCA_950073955.1 uncultured archaeon
AAATTATTAACTACGTCAAAATTAATCGAGAAGGGTTCCCCA
The DNA here is from genome assembly GCA_950073955.1 of uncultured archaeon. GTDB lineage: Archaea > Thermoproteota > Nitrososphaeria > Nitrososphaerales > Nitrosopumilaceae > Nitrosopumilus. Next base: position 43 of record CATMRH010000035.1, read on the forward strand.
ATAATGGGGTATTTAGATGCACCAATCACTATTTTAGAATGGGGAGATTATCAATGTACTTTTTGTTACAGATTTCATGAAAATACACTAAATATCATTAATGAAGATTTTATCAAAACAGGTAAAGTAAAACTAGTCTTCAAAGACTTTCCCCTAAATGGTCCGGATTCTCTACTAGCAGCAGAGGCATCATATTGTGCAGAAGATCAAGAAAAATACTGGCAGTATCATGATGAACTTTACAAAAACTGGGGAGGAGAAAGAACTGGATGGATAACAAGAGAGTCACTAGACAGATTTGCAGTAACTGTAGATTTGGATTTATTAGAATTTAACACATGTCTTAATGAGCACAAATACCAAAATCGAGTCATTGCACTTTATGAGTTTGGAAAAGAGATTGGAATCGATGCAACTCCATCCTTTTTGGTCTTCAATGATCAAAAAATTATCAAAATTAGAGGAAATCAGCCACTAGAAGTATTTCTGAAAACATTTGATGAATTGTAATTTTAGGGAAATCATAATCAATCAAAATTAATATTCGCATGATCAGGAGAAATCACAAATGAAGAAAATCATCATAGAAAAACAAGATTCTGTTAAACTCTATAAAATTAGAAAGACTCTAGAGGAGTTATCACAAAAATCAGGGAGAGGAACTGAGCTTATTACTGTATACATTCCTAAGGGAAGACAACTTCATGAAATCATCAGTACACTTCAACAAGAACAGGGAACAGCAGACAACATCAAATCAGATCTTACTAGAACACATGTAGTTAACTCTTTAGGAAAAGTTGTTCAAAGACTAAAGCTCTATAAAAAAACTCCAGAAAAAGGATTAGTAATGTTTTGTGGAGCACTGCCGCCAGAAGCAGGAGGCCCTTTAGGAAGTGAAGTTGTAAAAATTTGGGAGATTGATCCACCAAAAGATTTGAAACAATATTTGTATAGATGTGATGATCATTTTCATGTAGACATTCTAAAGGATATGTTAAAAGATGACAATCTAATTGGATTTTTAGCAATTGATGCGAAAGATGCTGGTTGGGGATTGTTATATGGTGATAAAATTGAAGTGTTATCTCAAACTGGATCAGGAGTAGCTGGAAAACACAGACAAGGTGGACAGTCTGCAAAGAGATTTCAAAAACTCAGAGAGATGGAGTTGTCATATTTCTATAACAGAGTAGCTGAAACTACAAGAGAATTTTTTATTGATATTTACCCAATTAAGGGACTGATAATCTCAGGGCCGGGGCCTACAAAAGAAGATTTCATTAATGGAAATTATCTGGAGTATAGATTGCAAGATATGATAATTAATACAATTGATGCTTCATATGCAGGAGCTGAAGGAATTAGAGAGGCTTTTGCAAAGTCTTCAGAGATTTTAGGAGATTTTAGGATGGTAGAAGAGAAGAAACTTGTTGAAGATTTGTTCAGAGAGATTAACTCTCATTCGGGAAAGGGATCCTATGGATTACAGGAAATTATAGAGTACCTAAAGAACAATGTTGTCAAAACTCTAATCATTAATGATGATACAAACTTGCACAGAGTTGAAGGAAAATGTAAAAGATGTCAACATATTCAAGAAGAGATTGTAGAGAGGCCTCAAGTTATCCCAAAAAAGACAGAATATACAAACAATCCATGTCCCAGTTGTAAAGCTATGGAGGTAAATGCTAACGAACAGGACATTGTTGATTATTTAGAATTACTTGCAGCAAAAACAGGTACTCAATTAGAAGTTATTTCTGGAAGTGCAGAGCATGGAAACATGCTTGCAAGTCTTGGAAAAGCGGGTGCAATTTTGAGGTACAACCCAGGTCATGCTAAGTAAGAAGACTGCGAATCTTTTTTGCAAGCTTTGAGAGCTCATCATCACTTGAGATTTGGCGCTTTGTCCATACAGCGCCTTTATTGTTATATCTAGGAATAATATGTATGTGAACATGTGGAACAATCTGTTTAGCTGCTTTACCATTATTCTGACCAATACTAAATGCATCTGCACTTGTTGCATCTAAAATTGCCTTTGCTATTTTTGGGACAAGTGCAAAAATAGTTCCAACATCTTCTGGAGTCATATCTGTTATTTGTTCATGATGTTTTCTAGGAAGTAGTAAGCTATGACCTACATCAAATGGATACTTGTCTAAAAATGCCACATGTGAATCATCTTCATATAAAAAATGTCCATCTTGCTTTCCATCCAAGATATCACAAAAAAGGCAACTCATAATGAACAGCAATTTTTGATTTTATTTATTGTTTTTATCGAATGGTTAATTAGGGCAAATTTTGGAGTCTGAACATCTCATGGGTAGAAAAGAAAGAAGAGAACGTGAACAAAAACGTGAAAATTATGCTTCAAGCTATAAAGCAGAAAAAACTAAACATACTCTAATTGCAATTGCTGTTTTTGCGGTAATTGCAGTTATTGTCGGATATTCAGTATTCCTATTTCTAACCATGACTGAAACTGCACCTGGCGGACCAGAAAATGCAGGTGCGATGGGTTCTGCTCATGATCATTCAGCAATTATAGTAAATATTTTTGGGGATGAATTTGATTTTGCAGCTCCAGCTTATCAAATCAAATCACCTTGGATCCATTTTGAAGGAAGAGACGGATCCACAATTCACAAACATGCCACTGGAGTTACTCTACAATATCTCTTTGATTCATTATTACTAGGTCTTGATGATCAATGTTTTGTATTCCAAGATGGTAGAAGTTTCTGTACAAACGAGGACTATGATTTAAAATTCTTCATTAACGGAGAGCAAGTATCAGATATTAGAGATTATGAAGTTATGGAAGCCGATAGAATTTTGATTTTATATGGCGGTCAAACTTCTGAAGAAATACAAGCAATATTACTAAAATTGGATAACCAAGAATTAGTGAAGTAATAATTTCAACAAAAGTCTAAATTATAGCAATCTGGAAATTACATGTTATGGAAATTTCTAGTAGAAATGTTGTAGAAGGAACTGCTCGAGCTCCTCATAGAGCAATGTACAAAGCCATGGGATTAACTGATGAAGACCTATCAAAGCAATTCATTGGTGTTTGTCACACAGGAAATGAAGCAACACCATGTAATATTCATCTTCCAAAATTAGCTCTAAAAGCCAAAGAGGGAGTTTCAGATGCTGGTGCAACACCAAGAGAATTTTCAACAATTGCAGTAAGTGATGGAATTGCAATGGGACATGAAGGAATGAAATCATCATTAATTTCTCGTGAGGTAATTGCAGATTCAATTGAATTAATGGTTCGAGCACATCAATATGATGCGTTAGTAGGAATTGCAGGATGTGACAAAAGTTTACCTGGAACCATGATGGCGATGGCCAGACTAAATATTCCATCAGTATTTGTTTATGGGGGAACTATAATGCCAGGAATACTTGATGGTAAAGAGCTAACAGTAGTTGATGTCTATGAAGCTGTTGGTGCATATGATGCAGGTCAACTAACTCTTGAAGGGCTAAAAAATATTGAAAACACTGCATGCCCAAGTGCAGGTTCTTGTGGAGGTATGTTTACTGCAAACACAATGGCATCAATATCGGAAGCAATTGGTCTTGCTTTGCCAGGAAGCGCCAGCCCACCAGCTGAAGATGATAGACGAGATAAAATGGTCTATGATACAGGAGTAGCATGTGCTAAATTATTGGAGATGAATATTAGACCTAAAGAAATTCTGTCATTTGAGGCATTTGAAAATTCTATTACAATGTTAAATTCTATTGGAGGATCAACAAATGGAATATTACACTTACTTGCACTTGCAAATGAAGTAGGTATTGACTTAACCTATGATGATTTCGAGAGAATAAGAAAAAAAACTCCTCATTTAGCAGATATGAAACCAGGTGGAAACTATGTAATGAATTCGCTTGATAAAATTGGAGGAATTCCATTTATCTTAAAGAAATTACTTGCAAAGGGACTTCTTAATGAAAACTGTATGACTGTTACTGGAAAAACTATTAAAGAAAATCTTGTTTCAATGAACATTCCAGAACCAGAGCAAGACATTGTAAGACCAATTGAAAATCCGCTTCACTCAGTTGGAACTGCAGTTATTCTCAAAGGTAGTCTAGCTCCAGATGGGGCAGTAATTAAAACTGCAGGAGTTGAGATGACAAAATTTACTGGAAAGGCTCGTGTCTTTGATAGAGAAGAACTTGCATTTGATGCGGTATCAAAAGGAGAAATTGACGAAGGAGATGTTGTAGTTATTAGATATGAAGGACCGAAAGGAGGTCCTGGAATGAGAGAGATGTTAGCCACAACGGCGGCACTTGTAGGTCAAGGATTGGGGAAAAAGGTTGCAATGGTGACAGATGGTAGATTTTCTGGAGGTACACGTGGGTTCATGGTCGGTCATGTTGCACCTGAAGCATATGTTGGTGGTCCAATTGCTCTTGTAAAAGATGGTGACGAGATTACAATCAATATTGAAACCAATGTAGTTGATCTTCATCTATCAAAAGAAGAATTAGAAACCAGAAAAGGTCAATGGAGTCAACCAAAACCAAACTATACATCAGGCGCTCTTGCTAAATATGCAACACTAGTAGGTTCTGCTGCAAATGGTGCAATTACCAGCCCAAAACTCTAGCAATGATCAATTTGTCCATAAGCTTTATAGATCTCGATTTGTAATGATTTTTAGAGATAACAGGCAGAAAAAATTACATTATAATAATTAAATTTCTGTTATCTACTACAGGTTTTCTATTCCTAAAACATCATAGTATGCCTTTGGAATCATTTGTTGCGCCTTAAAAAATACATTGTTGACTGCAGTATCAAGAACGTAAGTGTTTGCCCAATCATTTTCACTTCTAATTGAGCGTCCGAACCCTTGTAGCAATTTGGTTAAGGTTTTGGATGTATACCACATAGGAAATTTATCCATCTTTGCCTTGGTTCTCTTTTCTTTATAGTTAGGATAAGGAACCTTCGCGATAATTTGGAATCTAGACAAATCATCTTTCAGGTCAACACCTTCCCAAAGTGAGGAAGACAACAAGACTCCATTTGGATCATTTGCATGCTCTGAAATTACTTCATCCTGTGTTTTTCCATCCTTGTTTCTACTATGACAGATTCTAATTCTTCTAGTATTTTTTGGAGAAAGGTATCGAAGAATTTTTTGGCATCTTGGAACAGAAGATGTAAGTATCAATCCCCTTTCATTGGAATGCTCGTCTAAAATTCTATCAATTGTTTTGATTACTTCAAGTTCATCTTCTTCAGTAGAGCCATAACTAAGTCGCCGGATATTAAGAAGATCAATCTTTCTATGTTCAATTGGAAAAGGGGATTTTTGACTATCTACAAATGCAACATCATCTTCTTCTAATCCCATATTTTCACAGAAACTTGGTTTATCAATTGTGGCAGACATAAAAATCTGGTAATCAGTTTCAAAGAAAGTATTTGCAAATTTAGAAACATCTATGGGCTTTATAGAAATAGTTCTAAAATTTCCATTAAAGTCCAGTAGAGGATCATTTACCACAAAATTGTCTTTATCAGAGATGATGTCAATTTTTGCTTGAGCAGCTTTATCATAACGTCTTTCTAATCTTGTAATCAGCTCATAATCAGGATTGTTTTGAAATGCAGAACTTTCCTTAATGTCTTTGATTTTCTTTGCATATGAATAAGCAATATCATCAGTTAATTGAATCATAGAATCTAAATCTGTGAAATCATATCTGTCAGGATTAAGATTACATTCATCTACATGACCGCTAAAAATATCAAATCCAACAAATTGTATTATTTGGTCTTCGATTTTATGTGCCTCATCAAAGATAGACACTTTTCTATCAAGATAATCTTCAAAGAGTTTTTTATTAAATTTCATAATTTGAAAAAATGCAGGATAATTCCACAAGGAGTGTTTCGATACAAGAGCTTCATATTTTTGTAAATAATAATGACAAGACTGTGAATCCTGAGTATTTTCTTCAACTTGTTTAATTGTAGGTTTGAATTTGCACACTTCGATGACTTCTTTCCCATTTTTGTGAACACGTTCTTGACATTGTCCTTTATCGCATGTCAGTCCCCACCTCATAGCCTTTCTTGTGTTCTTAACCTTCTCAAAAGACATCAGTTTAAGACACGGAAAATTTTGTTTTCCCTTAACAGGTTTTAGAAATGGAATATCTTTGATATATTGATCTTGAAGATGTTTTGTTGCAGTTACGGTAAAGGAACTATCAAAATAACTAGAAACAGTCGCACCAACCAATGATTTTCCAACTCCAGTTGGGGCACATAAAATGATTTTTTTGTATCCGGATTTTAGTTTCTCTTCAATTTCAGCGAGGATCTCTTTTTGAATTTCTCTAGGATTAAATTGCTCAGGAAATTTTTCTAAAAGAGACAGGATTATTCCTTTTTTTGCTCAATATTAAAAGCATGAAGGTTCTTCCAATATCCAAACAATTGTAATCTAGTTTAATATCTAGTGAAATAATCCTAGATCATGGAATTACTTGAAGATAAGATGAGGGTTTGGCTTGAGAGTGCCAAATTTGTAAAGCCAGTTTCTGGAGTATATATCCTGTATAATAGAAACAAAGAGCCAATTTACATTGGAGAAGCAAATAATCTCGAAGAGAGATTTACAAAATATGTTGATACTGATTTTGAAGGAAATGAATGTAAACAAAAAACTCAATCATATCAGAGAGAATTTGTTGATAATCCCAAGGAACGCCAACTACGATTAATTGAACAGTTCAAAAATGAATCAGGCAAGTTGCCTGTATGTAATTCTGAAATTGAATTAGAAGCTAATTAAATTAGTTCACTGCAATGTATGCCAACATGCACTTTGTACGTAAAAATATAGAAAATGATTAATTCAAGATGTACATAATTATGCAATGCACCAATGCTACTATTGCGAGCAATTATTTGAGTCAAAAGAGGAATTATTTGAACATGTTGAGATTCATTCAGATATTGAAAGAAACAAGGAAATTATGAGTCGAAAAAAACAAGCAGGAAAAAAGAGTTAAGCATTTCAGCCTAAACTAAAAAAAATAGAGTAAAGGTTAGAATTTATCAAATTCAGGGTCAGATATAACAATTCTGGGCTCAATTGATATGGACTGGGTTGAGGCTCTATTAAAAAAATCATGTGATAAAACACTCACAAAAGGTGAAGTACTTCACAGTCTCTTTCACATGATTGAAGTAAATGAAAATACATTAAATCATATTCAAACAGACAGGAGAGATTTTGGTCCAGAACTTGAAGAGTTAAAACAAACAGAAATTAAAGATTTGGACTTTCATTTAAAATATTATAGGAGTCTAGTCAATTATATTAATTCAATTCCAGAGAATAAAATTATTGGGCAATAATTTAGTGTATAGTAAATTATAATCTCAATTTATTGAATATTGAATTGTATTCTGATTGTTTTTCTAAATTATGGCCAAAATTTGTTTGCTCATCGTACTCTTGACGTCTTTTAGATAAAATCTCTTCAAGTTTGTAAACCTCTATAGCAATCATTTTACCAGAATCTTCTTTTGCAAACTGCTTTCCTTGATCTTCATTTTTGCCCCGTGTAGGAAATTGTTTTTGATAAAATTTATTTTGTAATTTTTCTAGATTTTCACGTTTTACCAATTCAGCTAGATCAAAATGTCCTTGTTCATGTTTTAGTAAATCATCATTAGTTTCTGAAGTTCTAACCCACGATAAAACAGGATAAAATTCAACAGAAAGTTGAATATTTTCAATGAAAAATATAATTTGATTTTCAATTTCATCAGAGCTTATTGTCCATGTATGTCGGTATTTGATAATACTATGAGAATCTTCAAAAGCTGCAGAGTTGGATTCTGCATTAAAATCAGACCATCGAAGGAAAAAGTCATTTGACCAAACTAGAACATTAATTTCACTCATATTCTTCAATATCCATCTTGAGAATAAAATTATTGAGAATTTAACTTGTTAATAAAACAAAACCTATTGAAAATTTTTTGATAGAATCAAGAGGTTTGACGGCTAATGAATGCTAGGAGGGGCATGGTCGGTTAAGCAAAGACATGAACGCCGTCAAACGTATGACTCGATATAGATTATACAGATTAGATTAAAAGAAACAGTGTGTACATTTTGGGACAGACACCTAATCATACTAATATTTTGATAAAATATAGGCTCGATTTGTATGAAAATTAAAACAGGATCGTTTTTTCAACGCATTTTGATCAAATATCAAGACATGTTTTATTTTAAGAATTTTTTAAAATACAAATCATTAAAAAAATTGGAGCAAGGTTGATTGCTAGTTTGATATCTGAACGTAACTCCCAAAGAGTCGATGCAAAATGGATATCATGCTTGCTTGCTTCCAAAATTCTAAACTATTAATTTTAGAGTATTTTAGCAATCTTGATGAATATGAGATTTTATGTTACAATGGGAATTTCAATAATAGCTTTGGCTGTGGGATTCACCATATTATTTGGGTAATCATAATCTAAGTAAATAATTTAACACGGATGAGAATTTGATAAATAATTAGATTGTTCTTTGTCAGAATATAATTTAGTGTTATTTTTTAGAAGTTCAAAAATATTTTGAAACGCAGGGCACTTTTTATCAACAGAAAAAAGATCTTTACAGTTAGAACACTCAATTACAATATGAAATCCACAATCACACTCTATCTCATTAATGATTTCAAAAAATACATTATTATCACAAATACAATGTAATTTGTTTTGAAATTTTTCTGATATATTCATACCAGAGTTTTTGAAAAATGAAATATATATTATAGAAATTTAGATAAAAATGACTTAGAATATGACAGAATGCCCTACCTGTAAGCTTGCAATGGAATCACATTCTACAGCAGAATTAATGGAATGTTGCATGAAACAAGTAAGTGAAGAATTTGCAGAAGAAGAACCAGGTGTTTGTCCTAATTGTAAACACAAAATCAAAAAACACTCTAGTAAAGAACTCACTGAATGTACGTTAGAGTTTCTCAAATCAGGAATTAATAATTAGTTCAAGATAAGATTAAACAATAGACAAATTAGAAATATTCGTTGGATCAGATATCAAAAAAACTAATTGTAGATTTTTCACCCATGTGGACTAACAAACAGATATGGGAATTTGAACAATTAAATGAAAATTTGACATTTGATGCATTATATGTTGAACCAGGAAATTATGATGAAAAATCGTGGAATTCCAAATTAGCATATCCAGATTCAGATATTCGAGATATGACAGTCAGAACTTTTGATCATTTGTCAGATGGTAACGAATTATGGATTGCAAATAAGGGAAAACGTAGGTTAGAGAAGCAATATGTGACATATCTGATGGCAGTTATAGTAGATACTATGATTGAGGAGGAATTTTGTCTCAACTTTAGAATCGACAATAATTGTCTGGTAGTTTCAATAGATACTAAAACAGATGTAATTGATTGTAAAGAATTCTTTGAGGAATTTTATCATTTAGCAACTGGTTTCAATTATGACATAGACACAGGAATTCCAAATGATGAAACAGAAGCTGAAATCTATCTTACAAGACTTCAACAAGAATTTGATGAAAAAATGAAAAATAAACTTGGGGATAAATATTTGCCTGGAAATGACGATCCTGATACAATGCATTCCAAATGATTAGCTAAAATACTAGAAAATATTAAAAAAAATGTTGTCAGAAAGAAAATCATTTAGGAAATTCAAAAAAAGGGAGCCTTCTTTGACTAGGGAACAAAAAATTGAACAATTTATTTTAAGAAATTCACAAAATGGTTATTTTACCAAAGTTTCAACAATCCCATATAAATTTGAAATTTCAGAAAGCAGAGCATGGGAAATTGTAGGAGAGATGTTATCCAATAACCTACTAGAATCCATACATGATGAAATTACGGGAGAAATGAAACTTTGTGAAACTGGAAAGACATACCACATTAAAGGTTTAGAAATGAAAAGGAAAAGAGAAAAATTCACTTCTTTTAATAAAAAGAAAAAATAACAAAACTCTTAATTTTGCACAATTTTTAACCAAAGTCAATGGATAATGATGAAAATTTACCTGTACAATGTCACCCTGTAATTAAACAAAAGAAGAAAAAATCAAAGGATTCAAAAAATGAAACAATGTAAATTATGTGGATCTCCACTTGGAAAAGATCCAACTACAAAAGAATTAGATAAACATTGGAAGAGACATCACAGTTGGCATTGGGAATTAAACAAAGAAAAGTCACCAGCAGAAGCATTGTTAAAAAAACTAGATTGATGACGTCTTGGAATAGTGGTCGTTTATAGCATGCCTAGACCACTAAACGAAGTCGTCAATATCATATCAGGCTCAAGATATAAAAGAAATTGCCATGAATCTTCAAACATTTGTTTAATTGAGATAAGAAAATAAAACTAATTTTAGGAATTTTCATCATATCACTTATCAATTTTGTTTGGCGTTTTACTCATGAGAGAGAAGATTATTTGAGAGATGATTGTGCGGAATACACAAAATGTGAATTATGCCAACAAGCATTAATGCACTGTGATTGCAATTGTCTTTTTTGTGGAAAAAGAGAAGAGTGTGAATGTGAAATTAGACCATTATCAATCTCATACGGTTAATTTACAGTAGTGATATCAAAATTCGAAAGCATTAATTTGATAATTTTATGATGAAATACATGTCCTTTGAAATTAATTGGCATGGAGACTTTGGAATTTTATGGGCATATGAAAAAGAGAGGTTTGTAGTTACAACAGTATTTGAGGATAAAGAAGAGGCCATCTCTATTGCCAAAGAAATAGAGAATTGGAGTGAGAAATTCACGAGATTAACAATTATTGAAAAAAAGGATGACGAATATGCAATTTGTTGTTATGAAGATCCTCAAATATCAAAAAGTGACAAGCATATTGGATTATTCAGAACTGGGATGAGACAAAG
>CATMRH010000036.1 GCA_950073955.1 uncultured archaeon
TGAAAGCGTAATTAGATTATCTCTAAGAATGAGAGATACCACTGGAATCGCAGAGGAAGTTATCTCTCTTGGTGATGTTGCAATTAAACTGGTAGATGAGAAAGCAGGACTTGATGCCAAGAAAAAAATCTTACTCATTGGTACTGGTGAGCCTGCTGCTATGGTTGCAAAAGCTTTGAAGAAAAAAGACATCAACTTTGATGTCACGAGTAGAACAATTGATCGTGCAATTGGATTTACAACACTCTTGAGTGGAAATCCTGTTGACTTTAATGAGGTCTTGGCTGGTTTTGATAAATATGATATTATCTTTGTCGCAACAACATGTGATTATTTCTTAATCACCTATGATAGAATCCGATTGATTATGCAAGAAAAGACAAAAGGTACACTAATTTTAGATTTGTCAGAACCTAGAACTGTTGAAGAAGGAATTACTGCACTTCCTGGAATTAAATTATTGTTTAGAGATCAAATTTACGAAATTTATGAAGAAAGTGTTAAAGCTAGAATGAGTATTGTTCCTGCAGTTGAAAAAATTATTACAAAAGAAGTTCCTATTTTATCTGCAACAATGAAAAGATTTGATGCTTAATTCTCTCAAGCGCCTGTTTTTCTTAAGAGAAACTGCATTACGACTTCCTTAGAATAATCAATCCCATGCACATCATCAGTGTGTGCTCTAAAATCTTCAATAACGTTTTCCATTTCTCCTTCGGCTACATAATCACACTCAAAACCATAATCCCCACACCTGAGTTTTGCCATATTTTACAGAAAAAACTACGATATAAAAATCCACAGGTTGCCTTTTCTACTACAAACTATCTTTCTGATCCCTAAAATGAAAATTTATTATTTTTTTTGAAAAATGTTTCTATCCGTAAGATTCAAACTTTATTCCAAAGCTTCCATCAGGATTCTTTTCATGTTCAGTAACAAAGCCTCTTGAGCCAAGAGATTCAATCACTCCATCAATAGTACCTTGATATCCACAAATGTAGACAATTGTATTGTCTGGTGTAATTTCTTCTCCTACCATCTCATCCACTGGTGATAATCCAGTTTTTTTATCAGGCTTGAAAAATGATTCTACTCTGCCTACAGGTCCAGACCAAGATCTGTTGTAGTATTCTTTTGGTCTGCTGATTGCTGCTCTATATTTAAAGTTCCATTGGTCAATTCCTCTTTTTTTACTTTCATTATCATAATCTGTCAAAAGTCGTTTGTAACTTAATTCATCAATGTAACTAGCTCCATGCAAAATAATCACTTCTCTTTTGTCATTAGTGTCATGGAAATGATGTGCAAATGCAATAAATGGCGCTAATCCTGTTCCACCACCAACACAAATTATTCTTCTATTGTCTTTTTCTCCGTTAGGTAACTTTTCGCTAATTTGTAATGCAGCTCCAGTAGGATATCCTAGTAATACTTCATCACCAACACTTAGATAAAATAATTCAGTTGTAACACGACCTGGAAGTGGTTTTCTTACCCATCTAATTACAAATTCAAAATAATCTCTATTCCCTGCATGTGATGCAAGAGAATATGCTCTTCTAACTATCTTTTTCTCTGCTGGTATTGGAAGACCCATTGTTAGAAATTGACCAGTTCTGTATTCTGGCACTCCCTTTTCTGGAACTACTCGCATAATTACAAGATCTTCTTTTAGTAATTCCATATACGTGACCTTTGCCTTCATCTCTAATACCATACAACAAGTTTTTCTTTGACTTTAGATAAAAATATTTCTTTTATAATTCCATTCAAAAAATTCGATTATTGTTTCAAAGTATAAAAAAACTGTGAAATCCCTTGTAATAATTTAATTTTATATTCTAACCTATTCAAGGGTTGATCTGCGACATTATTTCATCAAGAATTTTCTGATTTGCAGCTGCAATAAAAGAAACTCTTGTATCATAACTTAGATCAGCATCAAGTGGATTCAAATCTGCATCTAACAATAATCCGCCCGCTTCTTTTACAATTAGATATCCAGCGGCAATGTCTTGTATTCTAATTTTGTCTCTCAAATCAATAAAAATATCCATCAATCCTCTCGCAAATAATGCCATTTCTAAGGCATTTGCACCAAAATGTCTTGTGTGATTATGGTTTTCAAATATTGGATGTAATCGTTTCATCAAGTCTACTGTTGCCCCAGATATGTTAATGCCAACTATTTTGTAGATTGGATCACTATCATGTACTTTAATTTGCTCTTCATTGAAAAATGAACCTTTATTTTTTGAAGCCCAATACATTTCTCCATTTACTAGATTTGTAATAACCCCATCTGTGATTGAGCTTAGTTTATTCTCAGTTGCAAATGCTAATGAACTGCAGAAAAAAGGAACGCCACGTACTGCATTAGCAGAACCATCTATTGCATCCATAATGATGTATCCTTTAGGATTATCTGACAATTCTACTCTTCCACATTCTTCACCTAAAACAACACATTCAAAATTAATTTCTTTAAGATAATCTAAAACTGTTTTTTCAGCAACAATGTCTATGTTTCGTGAAATGTCTCCTCCTGCGCCTATACCAAAATCTCCTGCAGCATGTTCAGTACCCGCAAGATCTTTTACATTTTCATAAATTCTATTTGAAGCTTCACGAAGAATTTCTATTACTTCCATAATGAATGTTTAATATTTCGTAATTTAAGTCAAGTAAACATTTGTTTTGAAAACATAAATAACAATAAAGAAGTTTACGTTTGTGAGTGGTAAAGATCAATCTGTTGTAAGTAAAGAAGCTTTGATGAGTACAAAACCTGGAAAACAAATATTGAAACAAGGTTTGTTCAAATCAAAAGGCTACAAATTATTTAAAAAATACAAGGAAGAAACAGAAAAAGAATTTCCTAACTTTGCAGAAAGATTTGCACAAGGCCTTCTCAACGAAATAAAATCAGATACCAACCCAAATTCTACTCAGCAAGCATTCGGTGATGAAGTAGGTTCTACTGAAATAATACTAAACGCATCTGAAATTGAGCCTATAAAATCAAAATTAGAACGCCTTGATGTACTAAGAGATAGAGTGCTTCGAATTTTAAATTCAAATTTCGTAAAAATGACCTTTCCTGTTTTTAATGCGTTATTTGATGGTGCGGCAGAATTTGCTGGAAGAAATGATCCTCAATTAAAACAGGATGTAGTTGAAGGACATATTTTAGCAATTGATCTAAGTGAACCAATGGATAGAATCGTAGATAAAGATGAAGATTTAGAATTTCTTGATGATTATAAACTAATGAACCCATACATCTTGAAATTAGCCCGAGATAAAATTTCAAAGGGCGGTGAACTAGTTCTAAAAGAATTTGAAGATGGATTCAAGGATGCTAGAATAGGACAATATCTTGATGAGAAATTAAAATCAAAACCAACTGAAATTACTGAAGAAGAAATGACACTGTCTTACAAAAAATATCGAGCAGTTATGGGAACTGCTGGTAGAAACATGGCTTTAGCGGAAAGACCATTGGGCGAAATTTTCTATTTAGGCATGGCAAGAGCTGCAGAAGGTGTTGGATGTGGAAATGAAATTGAAGACTCTATTAAAAATGGATTTGTAAAAATACCTTCTTGGCCACTTTACTATTCATTACTAGCAAATGATGTGAAAAAAGGATTTGAAGTCACTTTAGAAAAAAGTAATCTGTATTTACAAGATGCTCGCCTTACTCTTGAAATGTTACCTGAGGACTTTTCTCACAAAGAATTTTTAGAATTTTTGTTTTTGACTGTAGAACATTATAATCAATACTGGTACAATCAATTACTAAAGGCCAACAAATGGTCAGAGTTTGAATCTAAACTTCCAAAGTGATAAAATTGATGTGGTCTGAAAAATATCGACCTCAGATTATTTCTGACATGGTGGGAAACGAAGAATCTCGTGCTGCAATAATGGAATGGTTTGCAAAATGGAAGAAAGGAACAAAACCACTTCTTCTAGTTGGACCTCCTGGAATTGGAAAAACTACTATGGCCTATCTACTAGCAAAACAATTTGGATATGATATGATTGGACTTAATGCAAGTGACGTTAGAAGTAAATCTAGAATTAATGAAATTCTTACACCTGTTTTAGGTAATGCGAGTGTTTTAGGAACTCCAATGATATTTGTTGATGAGGTAGATGGTATTCACGGTCGTGGTGATTATGGAGGCGCTGCAGCTCTTATTGACATTCTAAAAGAACCTACAGTACCTATTGTTCTTGCTGCAAATGATGATACTCAAGACAAAATGAAAAGTATCAGAAAAGTTGTTAAAACAATCTACTTCAAAAGACTTCCTCCTCGTCTTTTGAGAGTCTATCTTGAAAATATTCTAAAAAAAGAAAGTGCAAAACTAAGCCCTGGATCTTTAATCAAAGTTATTGACAAATCACATGGAGATATCCGCTCTATGATTAATCTAACTCAGTCTTTAGTTACTGGATTTAATCCTCAAACTGAAACATCTTTTGAAAGCATTAATGTTGAAGATGGAGTAAATGCATTCTTTAAAGCAAATTCAATTGAAGAAGCTAGAGGGGTTTTGTATTCCATGCAAATTGATCCAAGAAAAAAGATTGATGCATTCTACTCTAGTATTATCTCAAGTAATTTAGATAATACATCGCTTGCAAAATATCTAGAAATTATCTCAAATGCTGACATGCTTTATGGCAAGATTATGAAAACTCAGAATTGGAGACTTTTACGTTATCTCAATGACGTTTTGATAGAATTATATCAAAATGATGATAGAATAAGATATTCACAATACAATATTTCGTGGCCTTTACTTAATCGAATTCGTTGGGACAGAAACAAAATAAAGTCATTATCATCTGTTATGGCAAAAAAACTACATTTGTCTTCTAGTGCTTTTGTAACACTTTGTTTACCATATGTTTTGTTTTGCATTAAAAATAAAACTCTTGAATTAGAAATAGAAGAAACTTTTGGTGATATTATCGAAAAGGAGATTGAACTAATCTAATGAGCTGGAGAAAAATTCCTATGAAGTTTCCAGGAACTTGTTTAGTATGTAATGAAAAAATCGAAGTCAATGAAATTGGATTGTGGGCAAAAGGATTAGGTGTAAAACATGAAAAATGTGCTGAAATTAATGAACTGCAATGCGTAGTATGTGGCGGTCCTGCTGGTTGTCCTCAATGTGAATTTCAAGAAAATTGTGATATTCCAAACGTATCTCAATTATGTATCTGTAAGAAATGTAGTGAGGCAAAAGATGCTTTTAGCTCTTACCAAAAATCGGTAAAAAAGAAATTTCTAATTATTAACTCCTGAATTTCTAAAATGAACAATACTTGTTGAATTTTTGTAAAAATTTGATAATGTCTCTATCTCCAAATTAAATTAATATAGGAAACCCTCATGCTTTAGATCACTGCTATGCATTCTGAGAAGATTGATGAATATACTAAAAAGAAAAACATAGCATTACAAGGAGGGGGCCAAGATAGAATCAAAGCTCAACATGATAAAGGTAAATTAACTGCTCGTGAAAGAATCAATCTTTTACTTGATGAAGGTACTTTTACCGAAATGGATCCGTTAACCACACACCACTATCATGAATATGATATGCAGAAAAAGAAATTCTTTACAGATGGCGTAATTTGTGGTTATGGATCAGTTAATGGTAGACAAATCTTTGTCTTTGCTTATGACTTTACGGTACTTGGTGGAACATTAAGTAAAATGGGAGCTAAAAAAATTACTAAACTAACAGATCATGCACTTAGAACCGGATGTCCAATCATTGGAATAATGGATTCCGGTGGTGCTAGAATTCAAGAAGGAATTATGAGTCTTGATGGATTTGCAGATATCTTTTATTACAATCAATTAGCTTCTGGAGTAATTCCACAAATTACTGCAAGTATTGGTCCTTCAGCAGGTGGTGCGGTATACTCTCCTGCAATGACAGACTTTGTAATTATGGTTGATAAGATAGGAACTATGTTTGTTACAGGACCTGATGTAGTCAAGACTGTATTAGGTGAAGAAATTTCATTTGAAGATCTTGGTGGAGCAGTGACACATGCTACAAAAAGTGGAGTTGCTCATTTTGTTGCACAAAATGAATACGAGTGTATGGATTATGTTAAAAAATTACTTTCATATCTTCCACAAAATAATACTGAAGAACCACCTAAAACTAAAACTGATGATGATCCAAATAGATTAGATCATAATCTGATTAACATAATTCCAGAAAATCCTTTGCAACCTTATGACATGAAAGACATCATTAACTCAATTGTTGACAATCATGAATTCTTTGAAGTGCATGAATTATTTGCACCAAATATTGTAGTTGGTTATGGAAGAATGAATGGTAGAGTTGTTGGATTTATTGCAAACAATCCTATGCATCTTGCAGGTGCACTTGATATTGATTCATCAAGTAAGGCAGCACGTTTTATCCGATTCTGTGATGCCTTTAACATACCACTCATTACTTTAGTAGACACTCCTGGCTACATGCCTGGTTCTAATCAAGAACACAACGGCATCATTAGACATGGAAGTAAGTTACTCTATGCATTTTGTGAAGCTACTGTTCCAAGAATCACACTAGTTATTGGTAAAGCGTATGGTGGTGCATACATTGCAATGGGAAGTAAAAATCTTAGAACTGACATTAACTATGCATGGCCCACTGCAAGATGTGCAGTTTTAGGTGGAGAAGCAGCCGTAAAAATCATGTATAGAAAAGAACTTGCAAAAGCCGAAAACCCTGAATCTCTTAAAAAAGAATTAATTGATGAATTTGTAGAAAAATTTGAAAACCCTTACGTTGCTGCATCTCATGGAACTGTTGACAATGTAATTGATCCAGCTGAAACAAGACCCATGCTAATAAAAGCACTAGAAATGCTTGAAAACAAAAGAGAAAAACAACTACCTAGAAAACACGGAAACATCAATCTATGATTGAAAAAGTACTTATCGCAAACAGAGGAGAAATTGCTTTACGTGTAATTAGAACATGTAAATTGCTTGGAATAAAAACAGTTGCAGTTTATTCTGATGAAGATTATAATTCTTTACACGTAAAACAAGCTACTGAAGCATATCACATTGGAGAAGCAGCTCCTGCAAAATCATATCTGAACCAAGAAAAAATTCTAGAAGTAATGCTATCATCTGGTGCAGATGCTGTTCATCCAGGTTATGGTTTTCTTTCTGAAAACGATGATTTTGCAAGACTTTGTGAAAAAAATAAAATTAACTTCATTGGCCCATCTGCAGATTCAATGGATCTTTGTGGTGACAAGATGAAATGTAAATCTGCAATGTTAAAAGCTGAGGTTCCAACTGTTCCAGGAAGTCCTGGCCTATTAAAAGACGCTGATGATGCAGAAAAGATTGCAAATAAAATTGGCTATCCTGTAATGTTAAAATCAGTTTATGGTGGTGGTGGCCGCGGAATTAGAATAGTGACTACTGACAAAGAATTACGTGATGGCTATGAATCTGTTACAGGAGAATCAATGGCGTCAGTAGGAAAATCTGCCATTATTGTAGAAAAATTTCTTGAAAAGACACGACACATTGAATTTCAAATGGCTAGAGATACTCATGGTAATACTGTTCATATATTTGAGAGAGAGTGCTCAATTCAAAGACGAAACCAAAAATTAATTGAACAAACTCCTTCACCAGTGGTTGATGAAGAAACAAGAGCCCGTATAGGTAAATTAGTTTGTAAAGCAGCCGATGCAGTTGGCTATACTAACTTGGGAACTGCTGAATTTCTAAGAGCTGATAATGGTGAATTCTACTTTATTGAAATCAATGCAAGATTACAAGTCGAACACCCAATTACCGAACTTGTATCTGGATTGGATCTGGTCAAATTACAATTAGATATTGCAAATGGAGAACCAATTCCATTCAAACAAAGTGATCTCAAAATGAATGGTTATGCAATAGAGTGTAGAATCAATGCGGAAGATACATTCTTGGAATTTGCTCCTTCTACTGGTCCTATTTCCGATGTAATAATTCCAGCAGGACCAAGCGTTCGATGTGATACGTATCTATATCCTGGGTGCTCAGTTTCTCCATTTTATGACTCACTTATGGCAAAACTCGTTACATGGGGACAAACATTTGAGGAATCTAGAACTAGAATGCTTTCAGCATTAAATGACTTTTACATTCAAGGTGTAGAAACCTCGATTCCTCTCTATAAAACAATTCTAAATTCCGACGAATACAAAAATGGAGAACTTTCTACTGATTTTCTTAAACGTCATAATATGATTGATAGATTAACTGAAGATCTCAAGAAAGAAAAAGAAGAGAAAAGCGAAGCAGCTTTAGCTGCTGCAATTATTTATTCTGAATACTTTAAGAGTCGTATACAAAACAATTCTAGCAGTAATCCCAACTGGAAAAATAAATTGGATTGATGAATTATGAATTATAAAATACTAGATATTGAAAAGTCATTTGAAGGAAAGATAACAGAAAATCTTGGTAATAATGAATATGTAATTAAAATTAATGATGACGAACATAAATTAAAAATTCTAAATATGACTTCAAAGGGAATTGAATTTATTTTAGACCAAAAATATCACAGAGCAAAATATCTAGAACAATCTACAAATGAAATGAATCTTGTAATTGATAATGTCCCAATTACACTAAACATCCATGCTCACTTTGATGAAATTGTTTACAAAAACACTGGTGGAGGTGGTACAGGTGATGCACAATTAGCTTTGAAAAGCCAAATTCCAGGAAAAGTTGTGTCAATTGCAGTTACTGATGGAGATTCTGTAAAGAAAGGTGATGTTGTTTGTACTTTAGAATCCATGAAAATGCAAGTAGCTGTTAAAGCACACAAAGATGGTGTTATAAAATCAATTAAAGTAAAGGAAGCTGCAACTGTTGCCAAAGGCGACGTTATTGCAGAAATAGAATAAAAAGAAATTTTTCTTATTTCAGAAAATTTTTAATTTCTTCATAGTTTGGTTCTTTTAATGGATCTTCTGAAACCCATTTGTAACCAATCTTTCCATCTTCCATTATTATAAATACAGAACGTTTTGCAGCATTGTAATCTTTAAGGTGAAGTAAATCTTTCATCAATATACCGTAATCACGAATTGTTTTACTGTTATAATCCCCCAACAATGGAAAATTGAAATTGTGTTTTTCTGTAAATGTTTTATTTGCAAACGGTCCATCATTACTAATTGCTACTATTTGTGCACCAAGATCTGAAATCTCTTGCCATGAATCTCTAAGTGTACACAGCTCGACTTCACAAACTGGAGAACTTGCAGCAACTATGAATGACAGTACAATTTTTTTCCCTTTAAATTCATCCAAAGTCCGCATCTTCAAATCTACATCCGGAAGTTCAAAATCAGGAGCAACATCTCCAATATTTAATGACATGATAATTTTTTGCCATTATCCTTTTAAGTAGTTTTCAAAAACTAATTTCTCTAAAATCTGATCGAAAAAAGTAACCATACCTTTTTATACAAAAATCAGGGCAAATAGCTAAATTGGTCGGGGAATTAGCGGGCAGTTATAGTACAGTGGTACTGATGTTTGCCTTTGGCATAGCAGCTATGGCACCTGCATTAGTAATTTCAAGAATGATCTCACCAAGAAAACGAAGCAATCCTGTTAAATTTTTGCCAATGGAATGTGGTCAAGTTCCATCAGGAGAAGGACGAACTCACTTTATGATGCAGTATTACCCTTACATTCTGATGTTTGTAGTCTTTGATGTCATGGCAATTTTCTTGTATGCATGGGGAAGTGCTCTTTTGGAGCTCCCAAAGAGTGCAACTTTACCAATAATGGGATTTTTAGCTATAATGTTTGGAGCAATGGCATTTGCATTGTATCAATCAGGGAGACGAAGAATATGGTAGTTTTTTATATTAATTACAGTTACGAGGATGGGGGATAAGATTGCTTAAAGATTTAATGACACCCGAAAACGCAAATGTTTTTGTAGGAAAGTTAGGAGATATTTTAGAAAAAGCAATCGGTAAACCATTGGGCTACGCCATCAACTGGGGTAGAATTTGGTCACTCTGGCCTGTCCACATTGAAACAGCTTGTTGCAGTGTTGAATTTGGTGCAGCATCAAGTCCTAGATATGATGTTGAAAGATTTGGTATCATTGAAGCATTTGGATCACTTAGACAATGTGATCTAGTTGTTGTTCAAGGAACTATTACAAGAAAAATGGCACCACGTCTCAGATTAGTTTATGATCAAATGCCAGAACCAAAGTATGTAATTGCTATGGGAGCTTGCGCAATTACTGGAGGATTGTATTTTGATTCATACAATGTACTTCCAGGAATTGACGGAATACTTCCAGTTGATGTCTATGTTCCAGGATGCCCGCCTAGACCTGAAACTCTCATCCAAGGATGTATTTTACTGCAAGAGAAAATCAAGAGAATGAAGGCTAGGACGATTGTATAATGAGTTCTGATTCTGGAAAACCAACAACTGATTCAAAACCTGAATCTAAACCTGAATCTAAACCTGAATCTAAACCTGAATCTAAACCTGAAACTAAACCTGAAACTAAACCTGAAACTAAACCTGAAACTAAACCTGTAGTAAAAAAACCAGAAGAAAAATCAGTAGAATTACCAGAGTTTGAGAAAGGAATTTCTGATAAAATCGTTGAAAAGTTTGGCGATAAAGTTGAAGTTGCATTTGTAAAAAAAGACAGAGTTGGAATTAATGTAAGTCGAGAAAACATACATAATGTTGCAAAATTCATCCGTGATGGACTAAACTATGATCATGTAGAATCCGTTTCAGGTGTAGATTATCCTCAAAATCAAGAAATTGCAGTTGTTTATCATATAGGCTCTTACTCAGATCCCTCATTAGCAAGACAGATTCTAGTTTTATCTACTACAGCCCAACGAGAGGAAAATCCAATACCTGGAAATGACG
>CATMRH010000037.1 GCA_950073955.1 uncultured archaeon
AATTCCTGTTGTTACATATGGCCCAGGAGACCCACATGAGGCTCATACAATTGACGAGAAAGTTTCAATCGATGAATTTCTAAGAGGAATTGAGATTCTCAAGAAAACCCTTCAGCATTTAAAAAGACTTCATGATAAAAAGATGAAGTAATGCTTTGGTTTGTAGGTTTAGGGATTTCTGGATTTAAATCAATTCCTAGTGAGGGATTAGATATTTTATCAAAAGCAGATATTGTTTATCTTGAACAATTTACTAGTCCAATTGGAAAATCTGATTTTGATAAAATCAAAAATGTAACAAAAGGTGAATTCAAACCTGCAAAAAGATGGTTAGTAGAAGATGGAAATGAAATTTTACAAAATGCAAAGAAAAAGAAAGTAGTTTTGCTATCATATGGAGATCCATACATTGCAACAACACATATTGAATTAAGAACAAGGGCAATTAAAGAAAAAATAAAGACATATTCTATTCATGCTTCATCATCACTTACTTCAATGATAGGAGAATGTGGTTTACATTTTTATAAAATTGGAAGAATTGCAACAATAATGAGTGAAATGAAATCACTCACAACACCATATTATCTAATTTACAAAAATATTATTGAGGGAAATCATACAGTACTTCTCTTAGAGTACAATCAAGACAAAGATTTTTTCTTGGATCCTAAAGATGCATTAAATGGATTATTAGAAACAGAGAAAGGACAAAGAAGAAATGTCATAAGCTTATCTACTTATGTCATAGTTGCATCAAGAATCGGATTCAAAGATCAATCAATTATTTCAGGTAAAATATCTAGTTTGAAGAAAAAAGATTTTGGAAAGCCACCACATACCATAATCATTCCAGGTAGATTACACTTTACTGAATCAGATGCCTTGAAAATACTAGTAGAGTGTATTGATGACCCATTTGATAATTCTGAAAAAACAAAGAAAATTTCAATTCAAATGATGGAAAAGTACGTTCCAATGGTTAAAGAGGCGCTTGGTGAAGTTGAACATCACTATAAAGATCAAAAAGAATTTCAAAAAATTTTGGAAAATGCAGAATTGTACATACAGGACGCAGAGAAATTCCTAGAAGATGGTCAAGATGAGGTAGCAATTTTGAGTATTGGGTATGCGGATGGTCTTGTAGATGCATTAAGATTAGCAAAAGGCCTTAAACGAAAGATGTAATCTTTTGCAATGGATTAAAGATAGGGCCTAGAAATAGAAAGAATATTGGAAATTAGTGAAAAGGCAATTCTTTCTGCCATGTATATCTGCCAAATTAATGGAAAATCAGTATTTGAGATTATTAAGAAAAAAAGCATGCTTTCAACAGATGTAATTAACTCAAAAATTGATCAATTAATAAAAAATCAACTTGTAAACGAGGACAGAAATACGCTTACGGAAATTGGGCGAAATTCATTACATGTGGTGTTAGCTGGAGGGGTTTTTGACATCATTCATCCAGGTCATATTTACACACTTAATGCAGCAAAAGCATTAGGGGATGTTTTAGTTGTAGTCGTAGCAACTGACAACACATCTGAAAAGATGAAGAAAAGAAGACCCCTACATACTCAAGAACAGAGACAAGAATTAGTAAATTCACTTTCAATGGTAGATCTTTGTCTAGTTGGACAAGAAGATGATATTTTTAAGACAGTTAATCGCGTTAGGCCGCAAATTATTGCATTAGGTTATGATCAAATTCATCAAGAGAAATTCATTACAGATGGATGTAAGAGAATTAATCTTGAAGTAAAAGTTGCAAGATTACAATCTCCAATCCCTGAAAGCTCTAGCTCTAAAATAGAAAAAGAGTATGGAGACTCAATTCATGGAATTTAGGAATTTATTGGAATCTTGATTAAAACTTTTGAACCGTCTTTTAGTTTTGCAGTTTTTCGTATACAGACTTTAGATATTAATTCAATTATAGAATCATCATGATGAGTGCGCTCAAGTATGATTAATTCACAATTAATTGAATTGTTAAGTTTGGCTGGAAAGCATTTTACCCAGCCATAAGTCCTCTTGCCATCTGAAAAGCTGTTAATTTTGATACCTTCTAAAACTTCAAATTGTTTAATTGCTTCTTGGTGAATTTTTTGATCCAATCTAATATTAAGAGTTCCTGGAAATGGGATGTACCCAATTTTTGGTTTGAACTGTTTTGTGTATCCTTTCAATCCCATATAGTATGCACCTTCACCCATTCCAGAAACCAAAGTTCCTTTTAGTTCAACATGAGATGGAAAAGAATCCAGACTTTTTTGTAAAATTGCCGAGAGTTTTACCATTTCAGAGAAACCTTTTGTAGTAATTTTTACTGAAATATTTCTTCCACTGACTAATCTTTCAATAAAATTATTTTGTTCTAATTCAAGTAGATGTTTTGATGCAGCTTGTTGTGATTTTTTGATATTTTTTCCAAGAGATGAAGTAGTGATAGTAACATAGTTGTGTTTTGCTCCTTTAGAGAGAAGATAAGAAAGAGTTAGGATGTGCTGAATCTTCAGTTCAGTCATCTAGAAGCCTATGCTAAGCCTAAGTCACTAAATGTTTTAAGTGTCATTTCATCAGAGTTGGATACTTTAGCAACCCTATGGCCAATAACACATTCAATGCCTGCATTTTTGGCACCTTCTACTAGTCTTTGAGTGATAATTCCATCTAGTAGAAGATACTTGATTCCTGATTGTGTTGATAGTTTGCTAACAACTTCACTGATTGGAACTTTGAAAATTTCGTTTTGATCACTGTCTAGTGCAACTGCTTCAAGTGTTTCATTAAGATTTGGAAAAATCTTTGATGCTACATCTAAAATTGGTTTATCATCTTCACTTTTGAGTGATGGTGTTGGTTTTCCACTTTTAATTTCATTAGCAACAGGACTTAGAATTTCATCAATTCTTTGTGGAGTTAATTCTTCAACTTCAACATCGTTATCTGCTCTAAGTTCATAATCTAATGAAACAACAGATTGGAGTTCTTTGAGGATAAATCCACCTGCTCTATCTCCATCAAGGAAAGCAACGACAGTATCTTTTTCACTACATAGTTCTTTGATAGATTCATCAATTTTTGCACCTTCAATTGCAAGAGAGTTATCATATCCTGCTCTTAGGAGGTTAATTACATCTGCTCTTCCTTCAACTAAAATTATCCAATTAGAATCAAATACGCCAGAACTGCATGTAAGTTTTGATGGTCCATATGTTGCTAGTTTTCCAGCATCACCTTGGTGAACATCATTTAGCATGGTTTCGCCTTCACTAACAGTTTTTGTTGCCCATTTTTGCTTGATTTCTTTTGCACGCCTTACAATATCTTCTTTCTTTGCAGCTCTTACATCATCAATGGTATCCAATGTAAATTTGCAATCAAATGGACCTACTTTGTCAATGCTTTCAATTCCTGCAGCAATTAATGCACAAGTATCAATATCAGTACTCATTGGAATTAAAGCATCACCAGATGTAGTATTAGATGTAGATTTTGCATTAACTTCAATACGTCCTACTTTAGAAACTCGTTGCAGTTCATTCAGATTCATCTCCGGACCTAACAGACCTTCTGTCTGGCCAAAGATTGCGCCGATTATATCTGCTCTTTCAACGAGTCCATCAACTTCATAGGAAAGTTTAACATGATATTTGACAATTCCTGATTGAGGCATAGATTATTCATCTCCTTAATATTCATAATTTGGGTTTCTGCTTTCGATATATGAGGGTATCGCATAAATTTGCACTGAAGATATGAAATTCTTAAGCCTATTTGCATAGCAATCGCTAGAGAAATCTAAAAATGAAAAATTTTGTTGTTTATTCTGTACTAAAAGAAGAACCACATGAACAGGATTTTGTAACATTTGGATTGTTAATTTTAAATCCAGATCCCATTAGACTTTCAATATAGTCTACATTTGCACCTTGAAGATGATCAATGCTGTAACTATCAACTAGGAATTTTACTCCATTTTCCTCCATGACGATATCGTCTTCTTCTGGTGCTTTTTCAAAGCCCATTCCATAAGATAGACCAGAACAACCGCCACCTTGAACATATACTCTAAGATATTCTGGGGCTTCTGCTTCTTCTTTCATGAATTCTTTGATTTTTTCAGCTGCTTTTGCAGTGATTGTGATTAGCTTTTGTGTTTGTTCGGTTGCCATTATGAATAAAAAAGTCGGTTTAAATTATAATAAGCTTTTCCCCCCCAACACACTAGGAGTTAAAAAAATTAGTATGTTTTAGCCATAGTTACAATAGTTTCTAGGGATTTGTGGTATGTTTGAGTATCTCTAAACTTCTAAAGAATCAAGAATTTTTGAAACATTTGTTATAGGTAATCCATTTTCTGAAATCTTTTGTTTAGCAGGAGGGTTTTCAAGATAATTTGGAATTTGATCTTTCAGACGAGTAGTAAATGGAGAAATGAGTTCGTTTTGATAAAATACTCCTATTGGTATCTTATTTCCCCATTCTAAAGATTTTATCAGGGCTTGTGATAGTTTTTCATTAACTTCAACCTCATCATCATAATGCACTAAAGGATCAAACTGAGTATCCTCAAGTTTGTAAATTCTGGAATGTCTCTCTATTGATTCTTGGGCTAAATCTACACCAGCATACCAATCTCTTGTATTGATATCATTGTAAGTAGGACATGGTTGTAAAACATCAAGAAATGCTAGACCTTTGTGTTTAACAGCCTTTATTATCAAATCTTTAAGATGTCTGACATCATAAGAGTAACCTCGAGCAACAAATGTAAAACCACTTGCTACAGCTAAACCAATTGGATTGACATCATAATTTGTATTTGGGGAAGCTAATGATTTTGTCTGTTCTCCAAGTTTTAGAGTAGGAGATGCTTGGCCCTTTGTTAACCCATAAACACCATTATCAAAAATTATGTAAGTCATGTCAACATTTCGTCTTCCAGCTGCAACAAAATGACCAGCCCCTATTCCTAGTCCATCACCATCTCCACCAACTGCAACTACTGTCATCTCAGGATTTGCAAGTTTTCCACCTTGAGCAAAAGTAAGAACTCTACCATGCAAAGTATGAACTCCGTATGTATTGATAAAGTGAGAAGTTTTTCCAGAACAGCCAATCCCTGAAAAAATAGTTGCCTTGTCTCGTTCTATCCCCATTTCTGCTAATGCCATCTGTAATGCATTTACTATTCCAAAATCTCCACAACCAGGACACCAATCATTATGTACATCGGTTTTGTAGTCAGCAAGTTTAAGCGCCATGAGTTAGAACCTCCCTCTTGTCAGCTTTGTTTTCAACAATTTTCTTTAGTGAATCATAAATTTCTGTGCTAGTCATTCCTCTACCTGAATATTTTAGTATAGAATAATTAATATCTTTAAGGACATTTTGTTTAAAGATTTTACCTAATTGTCCTGAATGATTTGCTTCAATGTCAATTATTATTTTTGTGTCCTTGAGAAGAGATTTTACATAATCAGTTGGAAAAGGATGAATTAGTTTAATTTGAATAAATCCAATGTCGATTCCTTCTTTTTTCAGCATGGAAAGGGCGTCTATGATAGGACCTTTGGTAGAACCCCAAGAAACTATAGTATGTTCATGTGCACCAAAAGAGACTGCTTGTTCTTCATCAGGGATTCTTTCTAATGCTAAATCAAGTTTTGACATTCTTTTGTCCATCATCTTAATTCGTTCTACAGGATCTTCAGAGATATGACCATATTCATCAGATTCGTCTCCTGTATTCCAAAAAATACCGTTATCTAATCCAAGTCTAGATCTAGGAGAGATTCCATCATCAGTAAAGGCAAATCTCTTGTATTCACCCTCAACTTTGTCTAGTAGTTTGCCTCTATCAATTGTAATCTTGTTTGGATCAAATCTTTTGCATGTAACAACAGAACTGGAAAGAAACTTGTCCATCATATGAATAACAGGAATTTGAAAAACATCTGCATAGTTAAAACATCTTCCGGTATCATAGAAACTTTCTTCAATATCTCCTGAAGCATATACAATCTTTGGAAAGTCTCCAGCACCTGCATGAACTGCAAAAAGAAGATCATCTTGTCCATGTCTTGTTGGAAGACCTGTTGAAGGTCCACTTCTTTGATACAGAGTAATCACAATAGGGACTTCATTAATTCCAGCCCATCCTATTGCCTCAGTCATTAATGCAAAACCAGGACCAGAAGTTGATGTTGAGGAACGTGTGCCTGTTAACGCAGCACCAATCATCATTCCCATAGCAGAAATTTCATCTTCAGTTTGAATTACAGCTGTAGAACCAGGTCTGTTATTTTGAACTTCTAAAATTTGATGTGATTCCAAGTAGCCGCTTTCATCAGAAGCTGGAGTGATTGGATAATATGATTGAAATCTACATCCAGAAACCATTTTCCCAATTGAAGTTCCATAATGACCCTGAACAAGAATTGTATGAGGTTCTTTTGTAGTTCCAGTTAAACTATGATCAAAGTTTTCAAATTTAGAAGCATAGTTGTAAGAGTAGTTTGCTGCCTGTTTGTTTATTTCTGCAATTTGAGGTTTTTTTGAAAATATTGTATCAATTGAATGAAATAAAGAATCAGAAGGCATCTTGATTAATCCCAAAGACAATGAGACGCCAATTACGTTATACATTCTGATTAAACTACGTAGTTTTGGATTATCAGCCTCTTGAGCAAGATTTACTAGGATTTTCTTAAAAGAGACAGGGTAAAGATTGACACCTTTTTCTTTTGCAATCTCAAGAACACCTCCTATAGTAAATGGCTTATTTTTTGATTCTAGATATTTGTGTAATCTTTCTTTAAATGTAGAATCAAGTGTATGAACTCTTTCTGTATCAACATTTTCTAATTCAGAATCATAGATTATTCCACCATCAGAAGAAACCTCATCAAAATGACGAAAAATTGTTTCAGCATCAAATGATGCCATTAATGTTACATCATTTACGTTTGAATGAATTTTTTGATCAGACACTCTTACTGTAAAGTAACTGTGTTCACCTTTGATATTTGAATAAAATTCTCTTTTACCAAATATTTGATATCCCATTTCTGCACAAACTTTGGAGAAGATATTTGCTCCAGATTCGACACCACTTCCTTGAGGACCTCCAATTAGCCATGTAAAATCAACTGAACTCAGAAAAAGTCACCTTTGTTTGGAATGAAAATAATCTGTTTTATCAATTTAATCAACCACCAGTTGCTGCATCAAACAATGCACATTCACATTTATCACGTTCTCCACAATAAGGACATACACAAACACACTTTTCAATCGAATTTCCACATTCTACACAAATAGCAAACTCTTCTTCTTCATTAACTTCAGAAGACATAATGAATTAACAAGGAAATCGTATAAATGGTTTGGTATAAATCTGAAGTTGATGAAAAAGAAAGTGTTTCTTACAAGAACACTACATGATTTTGCATTAAAGGAATTAAAAAAAAGATATCAGATAGAAATTCATTCTGGAAAAATTCCTATCCCTCAAACTAAGCTACGAACAAAAATAACAGAGATTGATGGATTGATCTGTTTTCCATATGATGAAATCAATAAAGCAACAATAGACTTGGCTAAGAATCTAAAAGTGATTAGTACCTATAGCGTTGGTTTTGATCATATAGATATTAAATATGCTAAGAAAAAGAAAATTCGTGTAGGTTATACTCCTGAAGTATTAACAGATGCAACTGCAGATCTTACATTTTCATTATTACTTGACATATTAAGAAGAGTCTCAGAAGGGGACAGAATTACTCGAGGTGGGAAATGGAAAGTAATCTACGGAGCATATGATTATGTAGGGTTAGATCTTCAAGGTAAAACTCTAGGTATTTTAGGTCTAGGAAGAATTGGAAAAGCTCTTGCCAAAAGGGCAAAGGCGTTTGATATGAAGTTAACATATTACAGCAGAAAACGCGTTTCTAAGACCAGAGAAAAAACATTGGGAATAAAATATGTCTCATTTGAAAAACTAATCACTCAAAGTGATATCATTTCAATTCATGTACCACATACAAAAGAAACAGATCATATGTTTAATATGAAAATTTTTAGAAAAATGAAAAAATCAGCATTTTTGATCAATACATCTAGAGGAAAGATTGTTAATGAAAAAGATCTTGTAACAGCATTAAAGAAAAAAATGATTGCAGGAGTAGGATTAGATGTCTTTGAAATAGAACCAATTAGTAAAAAACATCCATTAGTAAAATTACAAAATGTTGTGTTAGCACCACACATAGGAAGTTCAACAAAAGAGACTAGAACTCAAATGGCAGAAATTACTGTAAAAAATCTTAATCTTGGAATGAATGAAAAAAAACCGATTTACTCAGTAGGATATTGATTTCCACGCATGAATTACAATCAAAAAAATGTGCAGTTTTTATATCTAAATTTTAAATAAGTGTTAGATTGAAAAAATTCAAACATACAAACGAAGAATTAGAATTAGCTAAACTACAAACTGAAAAAGAGAAGAAGAGCAAAGAATCTGAATAATAATATTTTTTCTCCTTGTTTTTTTCAGACAAGGTTTTTTTTTAAAACTTAATTTTAGAAGAATATTTTTGGTTTAGTTCGTCATAGACTTTTTTTCTTTCAGAAATTAATGTTTTAGATTCATCATACATTTTTGTAAAAAATGCTGCCAAAACACGCTCATTATTTTTGTCAAAGAATCTTACACTAAAACTAGTACGTTCAGGCTTTTCTTCCTGTACAAACTCTGCTGATTTAATTAATTCTGAATCGATATGCATGTGTGCTGGACCATCATTATCACCAATAGTAATCCATTTTTCTTTTTGTCTAATACTTAGAGAATTGCTTCTAACCTCACTGATAGCACCATCATTTCTTATGATAAGTAGGATATTATCAATTTTGACTAAATCAGATAACAACTCTAAAAGCATCAAGTATTCTTAAAATTAAAATTATTTCAGTATTTAGAATTATTTCATATCAATTTGGATAAAATCATCTGTATCTGCATGAATGCAGTCAGTTCCTACTACTTTGATAGTTGAAAAACTAATTTTTCCATCATGAACTTTTCCTTCATTTTGAAGAATTTCGATTTTGCCAGAAACAATTTGTTTATGTTTTTCACAGGTCACTCCAATCATGTATTCGTCTTTATCGGCAATAATCGATACAATAAATTCTGGGGGATTGACACATTGTTTTCCTTTTTCCAATACTGAACATCTATCAGGAAGCATTAATCGGATTTCAATTGTTATAGGATATTAAGCTTGATTAAAAGAGATTCAGATTTGAAAATTAGAAAAGACTGATAATTTCTTCAAAATTCCAAAAAGAATCTTTGGGTTTTTGAGAATAATCTAAGAACCCGTTGTCTTGTAATTTTTTTATAATAAATGCAGAGTATGCTGGAGCACCAGTAGCTCCAGGAGAATTATAATTAACAATATGAAATGAGTTTTCACCAACAAGTTCCAAAATATCTTTAACAAATTCACCCTTGGGGGAAATAACTGGTGTTCGTATTCCAGCAGTGCCACGCTTGGTGAAATATTCAGGTTGAACTTTTGGAATGAATTGTTGGACACGGTGAACCATCGCAGTTTTTGAAACAGAACTAAGAAATTCTTTAGAAAGCATTAATAGAAAACTACGGTTTGTAAGAAGACGCTTAACGTTTCCTTCAAATATTTCTCGGATTTTAGAGACTGCGGCATTTAATTCACCAGTGTAACCTTCATAAGTTTCAGGAGTTAACACAGGCACTGCATTTGGACCAATCTCAGTTGTTCCATTAGATCTTTTAATCCAATGAGGATCTAAAAATGGAAACTCAGAAAATCTTGCCACTGTGTAAATATTTGTTTTAACTAAATCAGCATATGGTTGATCTGATATCCAGTATTCACCTCTAAAATGAATATCATCATATTCTTTTGCAAGATTACACTTTTTAGCAATATCTAGCGAGTTACCACCGGAACAATTTATCATAAATTTTGCAGTCAAGGTAGAATTATCAGAGAAAGTAAGTTGGACTTCAGAGTGATCATTAGTGTCTATCACTTCTTTATCAAACAAAAATTTTGTTCCATTTTTTTCAGATTCTTTTTGTAATTCTTTAGTAAAAATTCCATAATCTGTAGAAACATCTCTTGAGCAATAAAGGCCAGAATATGCATGTAAATTTGATTCTTTTTTTACAAGATCTTTTGAATCAAGTAATTCAACTTGATTCTCAGGAATTCCATTTTGTGCAGACCACTTCATGTATTTCTCCAAAGTTTTATGTTGTTGTTCATCTAAGGCTACTTCAATCGTTCCAACTTCAAACCAAGGTAGAGTTTTTTTCTTTGCAAAAATTTCCCATAAATCATGAGAAACTAAAGATGAAACAGCAGATGTTTTTCTTTTTTTAGGATCTAAGTAAAAGGGGGAATGAACCACGCCAGTATTTCTACTACTTGTGTGCTTTGCGACATCATTTTCTTTTTCAATTACACAGACATTGAGATCATAAAGTGTTGATAACCAATATGAAATAGTTGTTCCTAAAATTCCTGCACCAATTATAGCAATATCATATTCCTTCAATGATAAATGAAGAGATTTCTTGTCATTAATGGATTTTGAAATAGCGCCGGGAGGGAGATTCGAACTCCCGTTCCCTTGCGAGAACGCGCTTTATGGTAACTATTTCCAGGCGCGCGCCCTACCAGGCTAGGCGACCCCGGCAC
>CATMRH010000038.1 GCA_950073955.1 uncultured archaeon
TGGCAAGACAGTTTTTAGATTGGCAACTAATTCATCACCACTAGATATCATATTATCAATGAGTTTTTCTATCTCATTTTTCTCATCAACCATTTAAATTGTATACGGGTTTATCTTAATTATCTTTTTTTATTAGAGTTGAAGTAGAACGCACTTTGGGCAGTTGCTGAATATTTCGTGAAACAATCTCTCTTATTTTTTCAAAATTGTCTGCTTGCAATTTTACTAACATATCATGAGTCCCAATTGTCTCAAAGACATCTGTAACTTGTTCAAGTTCCTTGAGTTTTTCAATAATCTCTGCCTCTGTGCCCAACTCACAGTTTAACATTACATAGGCATCAGTCATAAATTGAACAAATGTTCATGATTATTTAAATCTGGAGAATTTTAGGTACAGCTTACCAAGTTACATGAACTAGGTCTTTGAGGTTTCGTCTTGGTTTTGGAAATTTTGTTTGTTCTGGATATCCAATACATAATACAGAAGATGGAACTAGATCTGTTTCAATAATATCCATTACCTTTTGTTCATCAAACATACCAATCCAAATTGAGCTTAATCCTAATGCTTGAGCTGCAAGCTGAGAATATCCAGCAGCTAAAGTTGCGTCTTGTATAGCAAATTTTTTAAGAACATAATCAGGAAAATTAAATTTCACTCTGGATGGATTTTTGCAGAAAATCAACACAACAGGTGCATTAACATAAGGTTGTTTGTTGCATGCTTCAACTAGAAGTTTTTTCTTTTCAGGACTTTTAACATAAAAGATTTCAAACCCCTGATAGTTTCCAGCGGTAGGTGCAGTATCAGCAGCAGCAATAATCTTGTCTATTTTTGTAGTTTCCACAGGCTTGTCTGAAAATTTTCTTGTAGAACGTCTCTTTGCCATCACAGCAAACAAGTCAGTATCTATAATTTCAGAAGTAGTCCTCAAAACATAGTCAAGCAATTGATTTGGCATACCAGGATCAAAATCTTTTGGAGAATCTAGAGGCTCATAATCCTGAGAGATAATAGATTCATCATCAGGTTCAAAATCTCTCATAAATAATTTACAAAATTTATCGTATTAAAGAATTGTAAACAAAATCATTCAGCTTCAAAACTATCACAACCAGAATTGCATGGCTTGTTCATTACGCCTTCACATTTTCCTAATTCATTGTGCATTATTCGGTGATGTCCACAAATTTTGCATTTTTCCCGAAAATGTGCAATTAATTCAGCAGTTGAAATTCCTGATTCTTGTATCTTAGATTCAGTTTCCTGCGTCATGAGTGGTTTTGTAGATAAAGTAACTTTAAACATTTTGGAGTAACAAATTCTTATTTTTTATTATAATTGTATGAACGCCGGGAAAGGGATTCGAGCCCCTGCACGCTTGCGCGTAGCCGTTTTCGAGACGGCCGCCTTACCACTTGGCTACCCCGGCATCTAATCTGAAATTTTCTCCATAATAAAACAAATCAAATGCAAAGGATAAATACAAAATAGCATAAAACTGCAACAGATTCCTATGGGACTAAACCTGAAGGACTTGGTAGTAAGAGAAAAAACAAATCTAGAAGCATTTTCAACCAAGATAATTGCAATTGATGCATACAATGCGATCTACCAATTCCTGGCAAGTATTAGAGGTCCAGATGGTTTACAATTATCAGATTCTGAAGGAAGAATTACAAGTCACCTTAGTGGTTTGCTTTACAGAAATGTCAACTTTCTGTCTTTAGGAATAAAGCCAGTTTATGTCTTTGATGGTAGACCACCCTCACTAAAAACAGCAGAAATTGAACGCAGAAAACAAATCAAAAAAGATGCTACTATTAAATATGAAAAAGCAATTGTTGAAGGAAATATGGAGGATGCAAGAAAATATGCACAACAGACAACCAGTATGAAAGATGGCATGGTGAAAGAATCAAAACAACTTCTAACATATTTTGGCATTCCATACATAGACGCAGCATCAGAAGGAGAAGCAACAGCTGCACATCTAACAAACACTGGACAAGCATATGCTTCTGCAAGCCAAGACTTTGATTCTATTTTATGTGGAGCAAAAAGATTAGTAAGAAATTTCACCAACAGTGGAAGAAGAAAATTACCAAATAGAAATACATACATCGATATTGTCCCAGAGATAATTGAGACCCAAAAAACACTTGATTCGTTAGGATTAACAAGGGAAGAACTAATTGATGTTGGAATTTTAATTGGAACTGATTTTAATCCAAATGGTTTTGATAGAATTGGTCCAAAAACTGCACTAAAAATGATAAAACAACATTCAAGATTAGAAGACATACCACAGATTCAAGAACAATTACAAGAAATAGATTTTCAACAGATACGAAAAATCTTTTTGGAACCTGAAGTGACTAATGTAGATGAGATTGTATTTGAGAAAGTAGATTATGAGTCAATTGCAAACTATCTCGTAAAAGAGAGAAGTTTCTCAGAAGACAGAATCCAGTCAACCTTAAACAGATTGAAAAAAGCGCTTGAGAGAAAGAGCCAGAATTTAGACCAGTGGTTTTGATAATATTTCAATTTAATAACTAGTCATTCTAATTTTAAAAAATGCATCAAACTGAAGCAAGAAAAACTCTAAAGGATGCCCCGGTAATGTGGAGAAGGATAAATTCAATTGGAATAATTCTTGATTGCAATTCCACATATGCTGCAAACCTAGGATATGCAAAATCAGAGATCATAGGTAAGCCAATCTTCGAACACGTGCCTAAGGAATCATGGGAGGCCATGAATGATTCTCTAAAAACATGGTTTGAGACAGGAGAAGTAACTGATAGAAAGATCACATTCAAAAGACAGGATGGAAGTACTTTTCCAGGATTACTGCAAGCAACAAGTCTTTATGATGAAAATAAAAATATGCTTGGAAGTAATACAGTGATTTTTGATTTAACACAGATGACTGATGAAAAAATAACAGAGTATAAGAAATTTTTCAGTGAAGCAAACAATAGACTAGGTGAAATCAAAGAAAAAGAATATGGTCAACTAGATGAAAGCTCGAAATCAGAGTATGATGGGCTCAAAAAAATGTTTGATATGCTTTCTACTGTTGATTTAAGAAAATTAAAATAAATCTAATAAATTATTTAGAATTTTATTTAATTGATTTTTGAATCTTATCAAATACACTTTGAACTTCAGTTACTGCTGTACCATCTTCAAGTGTACTTACATCACCAATTTTTTCATTATTAGCAATTGCTTTTAGTAATCTTCTCATAATTTTTCCGCTACGAGTCTTTGGAAGTTTTGAAACAAAATAGATTTGTTTGGGAGTTGCAATTGCACCAATATCATTTCGTATTTTATCTGAAAGTTCTTTTTGTAAATCATCTGAACTTTTTGTTACTCCTTGTTTTAGAACAACAAATGCAATAATCACTTCTCCTTTTAGATCATCAGGTATTCCACATACTGCAGACTCTGCAACATGAATGTTAGATACAATACTGCTCTCAAGTTCTGCAGTTCCAATTCTATGACCTGCCACTTTTAGAACATCATCTGCACGTCCAAGTAGCCAAAGATATCCATCCTCATCTTTCAGTGCATAATCACCAGAATAGTAGTGGTTCTCATATTTTGACCAATACACATTTTCATATTTTTTATCATCACCCCACAATGTCAAGAGCATTCCAGGCCAGGGATTCTTAATTACAAGATATCCCTTTATGTTTGGAGAAACATCAACCCCATTTTCATCAATTACTGCGATATTTACGCCTGGGATTGGGCGTGTTCCAGAACCAGGCTTTAGTGGAATTGTCTCTAATCCAGGTAATGGAGAAATTAACATCCCTCCAGTTTCAGTTTGCCACCAAGTATCAATAATTGGGCACTTTTCTTTTCCGATAATTTTAAAATACCATTTCCAGACTTTGGGATTAATTGGTTCCCCTACTGTTCCAAGTAATCGCAATGAAGAAAGATCAAAAGAGTTTGGAATGTCATCTCCAAATTTCATAAACATTCTAAGTGCAGTAGGTGTTGTATAGAAGATTGTGACTTTATATTTTTGTAAAATATCCCACATTCTTGAAACATCAGGATAATCAGGTGCGCCTTCATACATAATTTCAGTTGCGCCATGAAGTAATGGTGCATAAACAACATAGCTGTGACCTGTTACCCACCCAATATCTGCAGTGCAAAAAAATACATCAGAATCTTTAATGTCAAATGCCCACTTGAAAGTAGAATACAAATGTGTTAAATAACCACCAGTTCCATGTAAAACTCCTTTTGGTTTTCCAGTTGTTCCTGATGTGTATAATATGTAAAGAGGATGTGTGCTATCTAATCTCTCTGCATCGCAAGAATCAGACGCATCTTTCATTAAATCATTCCAAAATTTATCTTTCAATGTCATTGAAATTTTATTTTTTGCTCTTTCAAGAACTATAACGTGGTCTACAAAATCAAAGTCTTTTATTGCCTCATCAACTACTTCTTTGAGTTTAACAATTTTTCCTCTTCTATATCCGCCATCTGCAGTTATGACAACTTTGGATTTGGAATCATCAATTCTATCTTTAATTGATGTTGCACTAAAACCTGAAAAGACTACTGTATGTATAGCACCAATTCTTGCACATGCTAACATTGCAATAGGTAATTCAGGTACCATTGGCAAATAGATAGTAACTCGATCCCCTTTTTTGACACCCAATGACTTTAGAACATTTGAAAATTTTTGGACTTGAATAAACATATCATGATATGTTATTATTCTTGATTCACCATTTTCTCCTTCCCATAATATAGCAGGCTTGTCAGCCTTATCATCCTGATGCACATCAAGCGCATTATATGAGGCGTTAATTGTGCCCTCTACAAACCATCTAGCAAAGGGAGGTTGCCAATCCAGAGTCTTTTTCCAAGGTGAAAACCAAAAGAGGTTCTTAGCCTGCTCATCCCAAAAAGATACAAAATCAGAGTTAGCTTTTTTTCTTATTTCAGAGTCATTGTTTCCAAGGCCAATATTGTAGGTCTCAGACATCAAAAGTGTATGAACGTAGATCTTTCTAAATGTTAAAAAAATAAATTAAAAAAATTATTGTACTTCCATTCTAGCGAGCCAATCATTATCGTTGTCTTTTGGAGTTTCTGGGGTCACCTGTTTGGGTGGATCTGGAAATTCAGCTGAAACTTCAGATTCAGTTGGAGATTCAGGTATTGGGAGAGTCTCTACTTTAACGGGTTCTGAAGGTTGGTTTGTTGATACTATTGGTGCTTCTGGAAGTATTGTCTGAACTACTTGTTGTTGTTCAGGAGTCTCCAGATATGAAACGGCTGATTCTTGGACATTTGGTTGTGGAGGGGCAGTTATTTCTTGCACTTCCAATTCAAGATCTGCAATTCTACTCTTTACATTTTTGATTTCTGCTATTTCGTGAGAAATACGCTCAATTACCTCATTTGTGCATAATTTCACGGAATCAAATGTTGTATCAGAGATTTCATTACTCTTGCATTGTACTTTTGCATCAAATAATAACATCCTTGCAGACTTTGTCTCTTCTTCTAACTCAGTCATTCTTTCCTCAAGTTTAGCTGTGATTTCACTTTCTGCTTCATCCAATGTTACAAGTTTTGACTTGTATTTTTCATGAATCATTTCTGCATCTTCTTTCATGTGATCATTTTCAGATGCAATATCCATCAATGCCTTTAGACGACGTAGAGTTAGTTGTTTTTCACGAATGAGTCTTTGAGAGTCAAGTCTCCATTTTGGAATAAAAATAACAACATCGTTTTGGACTACTATTTGTTCATATTGGATTTGCTGTAATCCTTGAGAACCGCAGTCAATACCAATGGATTGGATACTACCATCAATGTCAGTTATTGTTCCTATGACTTTACCCATGAATGTTCCGTACATGTCCTTGACGTTCTTGCCGATAATTTCGATATCGTCGTTTGCCATATAAGGTAATTATGAGGTTTGTATAACCGACAAAGTGTAAGTAATGTTTTTGGTTTTAGTAAGATTATTTTCACTAACTCAAAATCAGTTGATTTTCCGTAATTTTAAAATTTAGAGGAATAATAGTAGGCTCATGATTCAAAGAGAAGAACTTGAACAAATTTTGAATTTTGTCGCAAGTAGATGGATGGATCTTACAAAAGATCCTGACAGTAAAAATCTTGATAATTTACCAAGTAACTTTTGGATGAATTCTGTTGGTGGAAAAACTGCAAAAAATGGATACTGGATTACAGCATTGATGTATACCGAAAACGATGCAGATGCAGCAGCTTTCAAAGAAGTATTGTTAAGATGGCAATCTAGAGGAAATGACAAAGATAGAGACAAAGGTCCCGATCTAATTCAAATTGGAAAAAAGAAATAGACTATTAATAATTGAAAAACTGAACACTGGTATTGTCAGAGTTTTCTATTAAAGAAAAAAAGATTCTATCAGATCATTTTTCAAATACTGATGGGAATGTCTTTGCAATAATTACTCCTAAACAAGTTGATCGTGGTGCACTGATGTCGAGATATAGTAGAACTAACAAAAGTATGAGACGGATTTTTCTAGATGAGTTTTTAAAAAACAAAAACAGGGGTGAGGAATTTTACAATAGAGTTCTTTTAGAATATGGTGACGATTCTGTTGCAGAATTAGGTGAAGCTCAAATTGCAATTGAAGGTTTGTCAAACATTGCGGTGAAAAAAATTGAAGACAGGAGAATTGGATTATCATACTTGGAAAAATCGTCAAGATATGTTGCATGGGATAAAAAAGAAAAAGGAAAATACAGATTTTACAGAGATCCTGAAATTATCAAATCTAGATTTGCAGATATGTATGAAGATACTTGTAATTTTTCATTTAATGTTTATTCAAAAAACATAGAACCCATGATAAACTATGTCAGAGAAAAATATCCTATAGAAAAATATAATTTTAAAGATTCAACTGATGGAAAAGAAAAATCATTTTTTAAATTAAAAAACGAGGCAGATATAAAATCTGCCAACATGATTTACAGAGGTTCAACTAAAGCTAAAGCACTAGATATTCTCAGAGGGTTGTTACCAGCATCAACTTTGACAAATGTTGGAATTACAGGTAATGGCCGTGCGTTTGAATATCTTCTAACAGTTTTAGGCTCATCTGAACTAAGAGAAGACCGGGATTTAGCCTCAAAAATCAAGAAAGAGTTGGATACAACAATCAAATCATTTGTTAGGAGAGCAGATGATAAATACGGAAAAGCATTTCAAAAATATCTCAGAGATATTAAAAATAAATCAAAATCAATTACTGCAAAAGAAATTAAACCAAAACTAACTACAGGAACAATAACAAGTCTTGTTGATTACGAATCAGAAAAAATTGCAATGGACAAAATTATCACTAGTATTATTTATGAACAGTCACCAAGTACATCATATCAAAATATTTTATATCAAGTAAAAAAATTTTCAAAAGAAAAGAAAATTAAAATAATTAATGAATTTG
The DNA here is from genome assembly GCA_950073955.1 of uncultured archaeon. Classification (GTDB taxonomy): domain Archaea; phylum Thermoproteota; class Nitrososphaeria; order Nitrososphaerales; family Nitrosopumilaceae; genus Nitrosopumilus. The sequence goes on from CATMRH010000038.1 coordinate 7,519, forward strand.
TGAAACTTCGAACAAATAGACGCCATAGACCATCTAGGGCATTTGAAAATGTCTACTATACATTTGATTTGTGTAATAACTTTGGAATGTTTAGAGATTTTCATAGGCATAGGGCCTTAACTCTAGAAAGACAGCTATTAACAACTGATCATGGATTTAAAATTCCTAATGAAATTAAGATTCTTGGAATTGAAAGGGACTTTAAGGATTGTATGAACAAAACCAAAGAAACATTTGAGAAAATTAGAAAAAAATATCCTGAACAAGGACAATATGTTGTAAACTTTGCATACAACTATCCGTATTTCATGAAATTCAATCTAAGAGAAGCTTGTCATCTAATTGAATTAAGAACTGTTCCGCAAGGACATGCAGATTACAGACTAGTGGCACAACAAATGTTCAGACAGATATACAAAATACATCCGAATTTGAGTAAAATTATGAAATTTGTGGATTTGAAGAAATATGATTTAGAGAGATTTGAATCAGAAAAGAGAACAGAAGAGAAGAAAAAGAATCTAAATTAGAAAAATATTCTAATATCAAAAGAAATTGAATATATTATGACAGAGAAAATTGTAAAAACACCTGAAGAATGGAAAAAGCAACTAAATCCGGATCAATATGAAATTTGTATTAACCATGGAACTGAACCACCGTTTTCTGGAAAATACAATAACAGTAAATTTGATGGATCTTACAAGTGTGTATGCTGTGGTGAAGAGCTTTTTTCATCAGATACAAAGTTTGATTCAGGTTCAGGCTGGCCAAGTTTTTGGAAACCAATCTCAGAAGATAAAATAGAATACATTTCAGACACAGAACACGGAATGATTCGTACAGAAGTCAACTGTAACAAATGTGGAGCACATTTGGGCCACGTATTTGATGATGGGCCAAAACCGACAAACTCTAGATATTGTATAAATTCTATTTCATTGCAACATGAAAAAGATAATGACGGATAATCTATGCTAATTCTTGAAAAAAATTATGTTACAATGGTTTAATTACAACACGATTTCACCAAATTTAGAAAGATATGTCGTATGATAGAGAAAGGGAAATGTTTGATGCAAAATGCGGAGATTGTGGAAATGATTGCCAAATACCATTCAAACCAAAAGAAGACAGACCTGTTTATTGCAATGAATGCTTCCAAAAACATAGAAACTATTAGTAAATTGTTTTGAATAAGTATTTTACATAATTAATAATATGAAAATCTAAAGTTGGATAAAATGAACTATATCTGTACACAAAAAAGGAATGATGGATTATGAGAATAGTACTATGTGGATTTGGGGTTGTAGGTCAAAGTTTAGTTAAATTATTTGATTCAAGATCAGAGGATCTTTATGTAAAATATGGACTAAAGCCAAGAATAGTAGGAGTTGTCGATAGTAAAGGAAGTGCTGTAGACCCATCAGGATTAGAATTTAACAAACTTGTTGAGGTAAAGAAAAAATTTGGAACTGTGAAAAATTATGCAAACACAAAAAATGCAATGTCTGGGATTGATATCTTAAAAAATATCGAGGCAGACGTGTTAATTGAGACTACTGCAAGCAACTACAAGGATGCAGAACCTGGAATGACTCACATTACAACTGCCATGAAAAAAGGTCTGCATGTGATTTCTGTAAACAAAGGCCCCTTAGCATTAGCATTTCCATCTCTCATGGAACTTGCCACATACAATCAAGTCATGTTAAAATTTAGTGGAACAGTTGGAGGAGGAACGCCAATTCTAGACTATGCTAAAAACAGCTTAAGTGGTGAAAGAATAACAGCATTTTCAGGAATTCTAAATGGAACTACAAATTACATTTTATCAAATATGAGTACAGGATTATCTTTTGATGAAGCACTAAAAGATGCCAAAGACAGGGGGTATGTAGAAGCTGATGAATCCTTAGATTTAGATGGATTGGACGCAGCTGCCAAACTAGTAATTCTTGCAAACTGGATTATGGGAATGAAAGTTACAATGCCAGATATCAACTGTACAGGAATACGAAAGGTTTCAACAGAGGATATCAAAAAAGCAGCCAAGAATAATTGTTCTGTAAAACTAATTGCATCATGTAACAAAGAACTTGTTGTAGGGCCTAAAGAAGTGTCAAATGATGACCCGCTTTGCGTTAATGGAACACTAAATGCAATTGCTTTTACTTCAGAGCACTCTGGCACTCAAACAATTATTGGGAGAGGAGCTGGAGGAATGGAAACTGCTAGTTCTATTCTAAGAGATTTGTTAGACATTAGACAAGAGATTGCAAAAACTTGAAATCCAATCTAATTTCAAAGAGTGAAACATCAGAAATCCTAAAAATTGTTTCAGAAAGATGGGAAGTGGATTGTCCCAAAATAAAAAATCTTAAAGTTCATCAAATTTCTGACGAGGCACAAATCATTACAGGAAAGGGAATAAAGATACTGAAAATTAATGATGATTATTTGCCATTTTTGTCAGAAACTGAGACTTTGAAAAAATTCCCAAATGTTATGGTGGATATGGGAGCGGTCAAATTCATGTGCAAAGGGGCAAATGTTATGAGACCAGGAATTAAAAAATTTACAGAATTTAAGAAAGATAATCTTGTATGTATAATTGAAGAATCTCAACATAAATTTTTAGCAGTAGGAAAGGCAATGGTTTCTAGTTCAGAGTTAGAAAATATGGAAAAAGGAGAGGTTGTAGAAAATTTACATTATATTTCTGATAAATTTTGGGAAACTGGAAAAACAATTTACGACTAAGATTTTAACTTTATTTTATGTACAAATTCTTGTAGATTTTTAATATGTGTCCCTTCCCAATAGATTTGATCACACCCATCACATTTCCAAAATTTATCATGAAATTCTAAAATTCCCTGTGGAATTTTATTTTCAATTTCTAATTTGTTGATTTGAGATGTTGGAGAATTGCATTTTGTACATCTTGCAGAATCTCCAGAAATTTCATCAAATTGTAAATGAGTAGTTTCAAGAATTTCTAGGAATTGCTCAATTTCATTTTCTTTAGTAATGTAAACTGATGAAATTTTGTTCTTTTTTGCGCTATCAACTAAATTATGATCTCTAGAAATTATTGTTCTATTTTCATTTTTAGCTTTTTCAATTAATTTGGTATCATCAATATCAGAAACATACTCTGAATCAAATCCAAGTAATCTTAATTTTTTGGCAATATTACCAAGCATCGCATCAACTAAAAATAACAT
>CATMRH010000039.1 GCA_950073955.1 uncultured archaeon
ATATCTGCATCAGGAATGGTAGAGTCAGACTTTTGGAGAAAGAATATACGATATGCAATTGTGATTATTGTAATCTTTGGTGCAGTAATTACACCAGATGGTAGTGGCATAACAATGTGGTTTATTGCAGTTCCAATGATTCTACTTTATGTTGCAGGCATGATAAGTATTGAGCGTAAAGAACGTAAAAAGTTGAACACTTAAATCTCAAATCAAAGAAGTTAATGTAATATGCTTGGAATGTATATTGTTAACTTTATTCAAGGACCAAAGATTATAATATTAGTTGTAGTGATTGGTGTGTTAATTTTTGGGGTAAAAAAGATTCCAGAACTTGCAAAGACCTTTGGTAAAGCTAAAGGAGAATTTGAGAAAGGAAAGATCGAAGCTGATAAAGAACTCAAAGACTTCAAGGGAGAAATTGACAAAATTACCAAGGATAAAGAAGTAAAATCAGACTAGTTTTCAGCAATTTTTACAAAATCATCTAAGATTTTAGTATAATCTTCTTCAATCTTGTTTTTCCCAAATATGCTTGACATTTTCATCTTGCCCTTTAGTTTAAAATCCACATCAACTATGATTCTTGTTCCTTGTGAAATTTTGATAAATTGTTGCTTGATGTGACTTCCCTTAGCATCACCACCAATAACAAAAACCTCATGCAAGACAGGTTCTGTAGTGACATGCTTTGCCATAATTAGCAGCTCTCGATCTCCAAGATTCATGTACTCTTCTACCACTGAGACATTTCCTCGAACTGAACGTACCCGAACAGATGGAAAATGTTGAGGCATTAATTTCTGATAATTTTTGTAATTGGATAGTCTTTCAAAGACAGTTTCTCTTTTTGCATTAACAGTTTTTTCTAAAGAAAACTTTGACAACAGTAATTTAGAAGGTTCCCCATCGAGGGTATAAATCGTGCTCTATGTTAAACTGGTCTAAACACTTTCCTACCCCATGATTAACAATATCATCAATTGATTTGGGTTTTGTGTAAAACTCTGTCACAGGTGGTAAAATTACAACTCCCAATCTAGATAACTTTAACATGTTTTCCAAATGGATTGCTGAAAGTGGCGTCTCCCTTGCCATCAAAATTAATTTTCTAGATTCTTTGATTGTTACACCTGCTGCTCTTGCAATTAATGTATTATCATACCCATTTGCAATTGCAGATAATGTTTTCATACTACAAGGTACAATAATCATTCCACCAACTCTATGAGTTCCGCTCGAAACACTTGATGCCATATTTTTTTCGTCTGAAGTATTTGTTGCAAGTGATTTTACATAGTCAATTGTGTATTCAGTTTCCATAGAGATGCATTTTTCAGCCCACTCTGACATTATCAAGTGAGTTTCAACATTAAGCTTCTTGAGGGCCTCTAGCATTCTAATTCCATAAATTGCTCCAGTGCTACCAGTAATGCCAATGATCAGTTTCAATAATTAATCTTAGTAACTATAGTATTTTATGTATTAGGTGGAAGAGAGTGTTTAACGCTAATGATTTTGTGTCTCATCATTTTCTGCAGACTTTTCTAACTCTTTTCGTGCTTTTCTTCGTTTAAACCACAAAGAGATTCCACCCACAGTCATTGCAGTTAACAAGATTACTCCCATCATCTGCAACTCAAAAGAATACAGCATATCTAAAATCAGATATTAGTTAAAAAAAATCTTATGGTTTACGCCTATGATAAATTGGAAATTAGCTATATTAGATCCCATAATCTAAGAATATTGTGATTAAAAGTTCTGATATTAAAAAAATAGTGAATAACTATTCAGATGTCAGAATAGGAGTTCTTGGTAGTCACTCTGCACTCGAAGTTATGGATGGTGCAAAAGATGAAGGCTTTCAGACTAGTGTTTTTTGTCAAAAAGGAAGAGAGACACCATATCAAAGATTTGGAAGAATTGCAGATGAGATTATAATATTAGACAAATTCAAAGATATGGCTTCGGCCAAAATTCAGAAAAAGTTACGCGAATCAAACACAATCATAGTTCCACATAGATCACTTACTGTTTATCTGGGATACAAAATAATTGAGAATATATTCAAAGTACCAATTTTTGGAAATAGGAAGTTATTCCAAGCAGAAGAAAGAACTGCAAAGAAAGGACAATACTATCTTTTAGGTAAAGCCAGAATAAAATATCCTAAATTATTCAAAGATCCAAAAAGAATTAACAAGCCATGTATAGTAAAAGTTCAAGAAAAGAGCAGGCCACTAGAAAGAGCATTCTTTACAGTTTCATCTTATAGAGATTACAAGGAAAAATCAGATTCAAAAATCAAACAAGGACTCATCTCAAGAAAGGATCTAGAAAAATCAAGCATTGAGGAATTAGTGATAGGAACATACATGAATTTTAACTTCTTTCACACCCCAATTTCAGACCAAGTTGATTTCATTGGAATTGAAAGGAGATTACAAACAAATATCCATGATTACAATGCACTTCCTGCAAAACAGCAACTAGACATTAACATAGATGTACAAAATATTGAAGTTGGTCATACACCTGCAAGCATTAGAGAGTCTCTACTTGAAAAAGTAATCAAGATGGGAGACAAGTTTGTAGCAGCTGTCAAAAAAGAATATGCACCAGGAATTATTGGACCGTTCTCACTTCAAAGTGTAATTACAAAAGACTTAGAGTTAATAGTGTATGATGTATCTTTACGGGTTCCTGGAAATCCAATAGTTGCAACCACAAGTCCTTACACAAAGTATCAGTATGGTAAGACCTTTGGTGTGGGTAGAAGAATTGCAATGGAGATTAAACGGGCCCAGGAAGAAGATCGTCTTGACGAAATAGTAACATAATGAATATTTTATAATCATTATAATCACGGCATTAATGAAATGATTACTAGAAAAAAATTTGATTTCATAAAGGAAAATTACAGTCAATATGCTAGCTGGGCAGTTTGGGCTGAACAAGAGGAGAAACCAAAAAGCAAGATTGGAGACCTGACGATTTTAGATCCGGACATAAATGAAAATCTACTTTCTGAGCTAAATCCTGAAGTGGTATTAGTGGCTCTAAACTTTTCATTAGATGTAAAACACCAACCATGGGGTAATTTTCACAGCAACAGACCTCATGCAACGGATTACAAGACAAGATTTGCACTCAAAGATTCTGCTTTGTGGGGCGGTTACATGACAGATATTATCAAAAACTATCCTGAGAAAGAATCTGGCAACGTCAGTATTTATTTGAAATTACATAGAGAATTTGAACAGAATAACATAAAATTTTTCAGAAAAGAACTCAAAGATATAGGAGCAAATAATCCGCTGCTTGTTGCATTTGGAAATGAGGTTAACGATGTCTTGAACAGAAACATTACAGATTTAGAAATACTGAAGATTCCACACTATGCAAGCCATCAAGGTGCAGCACCATACAGAGAAGAAGTTTTGAAGCTGATAAAAAATCGGGCCATTGGAAATTGATAGAATTAACGGTATTAGAATTCTGGAGCTTGAGAAATGAATCCTAAAATCATTATTTCAATTATTGTCTTCTCCATAGCTATGATTATTGTTCTCAACATTCCAAGATGACTCAGTATTCTAAATGCGGAACTTACAACAAAGAATAAAATTGTTAATTGGTATCAGCATACTTTCTTGAATGTCAAACCGCTTTAATCATTCAGTCCGGTACGATTGGTATTCAACATATTTCCAAAGTAACCAATTAACAAAGGTACATCTTTGTTTTAGAAATTATAGCTTTGGAAAATTTCACGCCTAGAGTTTTGAATATTATGGATACTAACACGGTATAGGCTGAGAAATATATTGAATACTCAACGTTTTGTCTCAGATAATTAAAACGGTTTGATGTTTGAGATAAAACTGCTGGATGCCAATTGACAATACAAACTCTTTTTTTGACCAATGAAGATTCAATCAGTATGGGTAGAACTATCTTCATCAAAGAGATTATCATCATAGAAAAGGAGCCTAGACTTTGTCCTACTTGTGAGAAAGAAGATAGGCTAGAAAAAGACATCATCAGAGAAGAAAGATCTGATGGAAAGACAATTCTCTGTTCTCGTTGTGAAACATTAATCATAGTTACAAATCACAATCTCAAGCAAGTAGAATTATCATCACAAAAAGATGATACTATAATGCTAAAAGAACCTCATCTTATTAGAAAAGTGACATACTAGTTTTTAGATTTTGCAAGTAATTCCTGTATAACAAAACTTCGAATATTTGCACTCTCCCAATCTCGTAGATTTGCGTTCTTGCATTCCTCTTTTATTATAAGACCTACAATACCCTTACTCCAGATATGCTTTACAGGATCATATACCTCAATAATCTTCCCATGTTTTGTTATTTTGATGGCTCCATGACATCTTTCAATTACTCGTAATGCCACTTTTTTGTAGAGTTTTTCAAAATTGACCATACTACAAAGTCTTTAACTCATATCAAAAAGGTTCTGATTTTTTGGATGGAATAATAATATACCATACAAATTATAACAAAAATTGCTAATGATTAATCAACAAACTAAGCTATAACTGATAGATGATGAAATTGCCGAATTATGAAGCATATTTTAAAATAAAATTAAGAAAATGAGTCTAGATGGTTTCTTTAATGAATAAAATTAATTATTTGTAAGAAGAATTCTATGCTTCCATAGTTTCTTTGAGTAGATTTTTTCTAACAAGAATTGGAATATTGTAAAATGACGCAAGTGCCATCGCATCAGATGCACGATAGTTTCTCAATACGAGGTCTTTTTTGCCTGTAAAGTATAGATTTGCTCGTAATACTTCACCACTCTCATAGATTTTTACTTTGACTAGAACCAATTCATTTTCTTCACAAATCTCTTCAATCATCTTATAGATTGATGGTACTGGGTCTCCTTCATTTTCACCAAAACTTGAGATGTGTCTTACAACTTCGCCAGAAAATGCTCTCATGTGAAATTCTTTTCCATTATCAGCCTTTAGAACAACCATTCCTTCAACAGCATAAGGATCAACAAATCCAACATAATCAATTTTGACTGATTCATAATCAGGCTCTTGTGCTTGATCAATATTCATCGTTTTACGCATAAACTCCAGATTCAGTGTTTATAAAGATAGCAAAAATAAGAGCAAATCGAAAAAAGAACGAAGGTGAATTATTTTTTAACAATCAAGATGGGAAATCAATCCCAAATTATTTAAAATCCCCAATTATGGATAGCTTAATGTCAACAAATCCAGAACGTGCTGTTTCATATGTTCTAAGCAAGTTTGTAACACAATACATGGACAAAGATGTATTAATTCTTAGTCCCAATACCCAAACTAGAGATGCAGCTAGATTGTTGCGTCGCTATGAAACAGATGATATTATTATTACTGATAAAGATAACATTCCAATTGGAATTGTTACAGATCAAGACATTCTAAGTAAAGTTATTGATGTTACAGTTTTTGCCGAATCTACTACACTAAAAGAAGTTATGACCACCCCACTTGTTACAATTAATGAAAAAGCAACATTGCAAGATGCTTTGCATAAAATGAGAGACAGCGACATCAGAAAACTTCCCGTCATATCAAAGAAAAACAAAGTCATTGGCATAATCTATCAGACAACTATTGCAAATGTGATTAGAAACGCTACTGTCACTTCTCCTCGCCTTTTGAGTCCTCCTGTAAAGGCGGTTCTTGGTAATCTAGGTTTTGTGTTACAGTTTGCAGGAGTTTTGTTAATGGTACCTGCTATTGTTGCAACAGTTTTAGAAGATACAGTAATTGCTACTGGAATTTACCTAACAACAGTTCTTTTACTAATTACTGGATTTTTTCTAAACTCTTATGGTGAAAAATCAAGTCTTAATCTACAGCAGGCATCAATTTTGGTTTTTGCTAGTTTATTTTTATTATCACTATTTGGAACTATTCCATATCTGTACGTATTTCCAAATAATGAAAATAGTGCAGAGGTCTTTGCAAATGCATTCTTTTCAAGTGCTGCAGGATTTACAACTGGTGGGATATCCTTATTTGATGAACCAGAAAATCTTTCTCAGAGTTTCACCTTCTTTCGAAGCTTCACACAGCTTGTAGGAGGTATGAGTTTCATTTACTTAGTAATTACAGCATTTTATCCAGAATCAAAACTACAATCCATGCGTGGTTTCATATCAGGAAAAACACTTCACATGAAAGAGCTTTTCCTGACCATTACAGTTATTTTTTCAATTTACATTGTAATTGTTGCAACCTTATTGTATTTCATGGGGGAAAGAGACATACTGGATAATTTTTCGTTGGCTATGAGTACTCTTTCAACAGGAGGATTCATCCCGACATCTACAATTCTTGAAGATTTACTTTGGCAGGAACACATAGTCTTAATGGGCGCAATGATACTTGGGGCATTACCATTTACATTTCACTATGCGTTTGTTAGGAAAAAATTCTTGTCACCAAAACTTGGAAAGGAAGTTCTTACATACTTTGCAATTTTAGGTAGTGCAACTATTTTATTTGTGGCGGTTAGCGGTCTGGAACCTTTGGAAAGCGTATTTTATTCCATATCAGCTAGTACCACTGCAGGACTTCAACAAGAAAGTCTTGCAGGACTTAATGGAGGAGCTCACACCATTTTGATAATTTTGATGTTTATTGGAGGATGTGGATTTTCAACTGCTGGAGGTTTGAAAATATTTAGACTATTCCACTTGAAAGATGTCGGAGCTCTCTTTAGTAAAATAAAAAGAGCCGAACTATCAACCCAAGCAAAAAAAGAACTCATTTCTACTTTAATTATTATTGTACTATTTCCTACAATCGCAGCAATTACGGGATTGCATCTTGCAGCAATTGAGGATGTGTCATTCGAAGTTGCATTCTTTGAGGCAGTGGGAGTAATTACTACTGGTGGGCTGTCAGCAGGAGTAATCGACACAGATACAGATTCTGCAACAAAAATTGTTCTTGGATTTTTGATGATATTTGGAAGATTGGAGATTATTGCAATTATCTACATCTTTGTTCCTAGACTTATCTAAGATAGGATTTAATTTCATAAAAAAAGTTCTAAATTATGAAAGAACAGTCAGTTAAGAGTACAAACACAGGAAAGAAGATGATTGTTTTTGGATTTGTGATAATTACAATCTTGTTTTTACTTTATCATAGGTATCAGGATCCAGAGCTCATTACACCCGATGCACTAAATTCCATACAAAGAATTGCTTATGGATTTTACATAACGCTTGTTGCAGCATTTGGCGCTATTGCTTTTGGCATGTATCGATATCATAGGGAAAAAGTTGAAAACAAAGGAAAAGACCTAACAACAATAATTGCACTGGCAACATGGAATTCAAAGTCACGCAAAATCTTCGTTGCCACATTTATTGGATATGGTTTATTCTTTTCCATGGTATCAGGTACACTAGTATATCAACCTGAAGTTAACTTTTCAATTCATTATGGTGCAACAATCCCATCTGGTTTTATCGCACCATGTTGTGACAGTCCTGGATATATGCCAAAGATAATCGTCTACTTGACAGAACATATAGGTTTACAGATAATTCCAGTTAATTTAGTATTACAAATAGTTGTATCATATCTAGTTGGATTGAATGCATCAATTGCCGTCAGTGCTTACATGATTTCAAAGAAAGAAAAGGGAGTAAGTACTATTGGTGCAGCCGCAGGACTTTTCATTGCATGTCCTACTTGCGCAGGAACATTTCTGTCAATATTTATTGGGACTGCAAGCGGAATTGCATTATCAATTGCGTTAACGCAATTACAGACATTATTTATTGCGATATCAATACCAGTATTGGTTATTATTCCATATGTATTGGCGAAGAAATTACGAAACGCTGATGGTAGTTGTAAGATAGAACCTACAAATTAAATTTTTTGACTTCAGGAATCTTATGATTTCCGATATCATAACCATCTCGTCTTAGAAATTTTAGAGTTAGCTTATAGATTATTTCATCATGATCAACTTGCTTCAATATTTCAGTCCATAGAACTTTTCCTTTCGCTTCAATTTGTTTTTTAAAATCAGGATTCATAGATTCTGCAACATCTCTGCATTGATCAAAAGTTTTACCATTTTTATAAGCACGAACACGCCTATCACAGCTACTCATAATCAAATGTAGTTGAAATTGTAAATAAACCTAGTTTGAAGGTGTTTCAAACAAATACTAGAGAGGTAAATTAGGAATAATGGGTATACAATCAACCTTAGAATATGTAGATTTTTTTATTAATCTCAATATGGGAGAAAATGTAAGCTTACTAAGTTTTGTTAATAATGAAAAAATAGTGCTCAAACAAAAACTAGAATACAAGAATTTAGAAAAAGAACCAATTAAAAAAGGAGTAGAAATTTTAGAAAAATTAGTAAGAGAGATTAATGAGATTGGAGAAAAAGCAGTACTAGAAAAATATCAAAAATAATTAGGATGATCAGATGAGTAAAAATTTGGGAATTATTAGGATAGAGATTATTAGAATCCTTAATGAAAATGGAAAAATACGTGGAACAGAACTTGCAAAAAGAGTAATAGAAAAAGTTGGCAATGAGAAAATGGTTTATAGAGAAATCAGTGCACTAGTTGAAGCAGGCGAGATAGAAAAGAAAATGCACAGTAGATCTCACATAGAATATGAGTTAATCAATCTATCTGAATCAGTAAACAAGCAACTCAAAAACATACACAATGAAATTAATATAATTTTTAATGAAATTGATAATTTCAATGTTGCCAATAAAGAAGAAAAATTTTCATTCCATGAAAGATTAAGATCAGTCATTCATATCATACACATAGTACAATCAACTGATGGAGTAATGAAATTGTTGTCTTACTATCCTGCATTTAAAAAAGATAAAATGTTCTCACAAATTAACAGAAAGATAAGTGATTGCTGGCAAGCAATAATGAACACAATTGTACACCAACCAGAGAATAATTTTCTAAATGAGATTCTTGCAAACTTGAGAACATTGCAGTTTGATTCAAAAAATGTAAATTAGTAAAAAACAGGGAGTGAGTGATTTGAATAATGGCTGATAAATTTCATAAGAAACAAACTCCGATTGAATTCTCTGTAGATGGTAAACCTCCAAAAAAAACTAAACCTTCACTATGGTCTAAAGGAAACAACCAGGTTCCATTAGTTCATGAATTGAGAAAAAAAGCTGATGAGGCTAGCAAAAATGCAGAATTACACGAGTCACTTCAAGGACCAGTGAAATTAACACTAACAGTTTTTCATCATAATCCACTAGAAAGAAAAGATAGAGATGACTATCTAGGAGATTTAGATGCATTAATTGGTGGAGTTATTGAAGTACTACAACCATTACCTGATGAAATTAATAAATTGGAAATTGATCCTCTGTTAAAAGAAAAAAATGACAATAAACAAGGCATATCGTCAATCATAACAGATGATGCACAAATCACAACAACAATATCACAAAAAAGAAACAACATTAAGAAGAAAGAACCATACTATACGGTTTTAATAGAAAAGGATTATGAATTTTGATGGATATAAAAAAAGAAGATAAATCAGAAGAATCCAAAAAAAATCATCTTACATATTATAAATCACTAACCAAACTGATATCAGATTTTCAAGATGAAAAAAATCAAGTGACAGACCCCACAATTAAAAATCACCTTGATGAGAGAATTGATGCAGTTGAAAGAGACAGAAAGAGAATTAGAGAAATGTTTCCAGACATTACAAAAGAGGAATGGGATGTCAACACCAACTGAAAAAAATCACAATAAACATCTAGATTTACTTCAAGACTACAAGTTACACTTGATAACATACATCCAAGAATTAGAAAAAATGGACAGACAGTCAGAATTTGCAAAAAAATGGAACGAGAATACTATCAAAGAAAGAAGAGAGGAGATTCAATTAGTTGACAAAATTCTAAAAAACCTAATTAGATTCTAGACTATGTTTCTGCGTTAAATCATACAAACTGGATAAATGGCTTTTTAGTTGCTTACATTCCACATAGTACTTTTCATACTCAAATATTTTGGAATCTCCAAGATATCCAAGAAATGTCATCATATTTAGAAAAAAATGAAATTATCTAAATTTTCTCTAAAGGTCAGCAGTAATTTTCTTGATTTTTGTAATTAATCTGATTTTTGTGTTAATTGGCATCTCAGGTTCCATTGAAAAGTAGACAATATTTCTTTTAGTGTAAATTACCATTTGAGACACTTTCTCTCTTTCAACATGGACGTATCTTACTTTTCCAAGAGTTTTGTTAAATTCTTGCCTCATTGCTCTCCTTTGTGCTACTTGTTTACAGAAATGTTCTTCTTCTTTTTGGGATTCAAGACTTGTTTTTCCCATCTTCATAATTGCCTCTCGGATGTTACCTTTTGTATCAATTATTGCTACAAATCTCATTTGAGAGTCTAAATTGAGAATTTTTTGGACAATATCCAATAAATCGAGTGTTTTCTTTCTTAGCATCACTAAATTCAAAAATTTCTTTGGTAAATATAAGCCATTGAAAGCGTTTCAAAAGGATATACTAGTAAAGTTATGGTTAAATTATTTTAAAAATACATCAGTAGAAAATTACGGCAATTGTGACAGCTTAGAAT
>CATMRH010000040.1 GCA_950073955.1 uncultured archaeon
GCAATGAACAATAGAATGGAACTTCACCTGTATTTTCTGGTGTCCATTCTCCAGATTCACCTGCGTTCAAAATACCAGTATCAAATACTTCAGTTGGATTTGGTGTAAATCCGTCCATAGTTCCTGATGTAAATGAATGAAATCCTACTGGGTTTGAGAATATTACTTTTGAACCAACTTCAACTATTGAAGTAGATTCAACATAACATTCTGGTACACAAGCTGGATTCATAGCATCTTCTGATGTAGAGATTGTGACTTCTGGATGATCTGCAAAAGCAGCTGGTGCCATTGAGGCCATACCTGCTGCGATAGCAAATAGTACAAAAATTGAGCTTATTGCTTTAGTCTTCATTAATCCAAATTGGGGTTGTGATCCATAAAAATGTCACTGGAATTTCCAGAAATAGGATTAGTTTTTCTTAAACTGGTATAACTTTAGAATCCCAAATACAGGAATTCCAATATACATACCCAAGTTGAGTGCAATTACTGAAAGTCCTAATCCCAAAACTTCTGATTCAGATTCTGCATTTTCCATAATTGTCAATGATGACAATAATGGAGTCAAACCAAGTTTTACTGCTTCTTTAAACATTGGACTTTCACGTTCCATATCAGCAATTGTTGGTGAGAATGTATAGTACAATTGGTTAAATCCAGTCATGAATGTTGAACCAGATTCTGTGTTCATTAATTGGGTATCTCGAATTTCTCTAAGTAATTGAACTTGAGGTGCCATTTCTGAACCATATGCTGCAGTTGCAATTAGACAACCGCCGCCTTTCTCTTCAGATTCTTGATTAGCAATAACTTCCTCTTCTACAACTTCTTCAGTATGAGCCTCTTCTACAACTTCTTCAGTATGAGCCTCTTCTACAACTTCTTCAGTATGAGCCTCTTCTACAACTTCTTGTACTATAATCAAACCATTCGTCCAAGGATGAAGCATACAAAAGTATGGAAACTCGCCTGCAGTGTCTGGGAACCAATATTTTTCATCTCCGGGAAATACCAGTCCGGAATCAAATACAGTACCTATAATATCATCTGAAATGGTTCCTGATGAGAATGTATGTTTATCAGAATCAGTGTTTGAGAATATTACCTTTCCACCAACATCAACTGTTACAGTACTTGGAATGTAACACCCTACTCCAGTTTCTTCACAACCTAGTGCAGCAGAACCACCTGCTGGTACGATTGTTACTTCTGAATGATCTGCAAAAGCAGCTGGTGTTGTTGCACCTATTCCAGCTACGATAGCAAATAGTACGAAGAAAGAGCAAATTGCTATAGTCTTCATAGACAAATTACTTGTACGCATACATAAAAACTTCACTGGAATTTCCAGAAACAGAATTAGTTTTTCCTAAACTGGTACAACTTTAGAATTCCAAATACCGGAACTCCAACATACATTCCGATGTTTAGTAGAATTAGAGAGATTCCATATCCAAGCATCTCCTGCTCTGAATCAATATCTACATAATTCAGTAAAGATAATGATGATATCATTGGAGTTAGGGTTAATTTCATAACTTCTTTGAAAACAGGATGCTCACGTTCTAGATCCGCAATTGTTGGTGAAAATGAATAATAGAATTGATTAAATCCAGTCATAAATGCAGTTCCAGATTCT
The DNA here is from genome assembly GCA_950073955.1 of uncultured archaeon. Taxonomy (GTDB): domain Archaea; phylum Thermoproteota; class Nitrososphaeria; order Nitrososphaerales; family Nitrosopumilaceae; genus Nitrosopumilus. Next base: position 1,643 of record CATMRH010000040.1, read on the forward strand.
GTTGATAAAATAGTATTATCTCTTAATTCTCTTAGTTGTTGAACTTGAGGTGCTAGTTCAGAGCCAAAGGTTGCAGTTGCAATTAAACATCCGCCATTTTCTTCATTGTCAGGTGTTGTATTGGGTTGAGCATCAGCCTCACCTACCATAATATCAAAAGAAACTGTTTCTGGTGGAATTGGATTAAATAAAATTCCCTCTACTTTAACGTCTATAGAATATATTCCTTCACCAAGTTTGAATTCAATTGGGATTGTTACAGAACCCACAGATGTATGAATGAGTTGAGTAGGTCCAAAAATAATTTCACCATCTTTTGAAACTGTAATTGAATAATCGATATGAATTTGTATCTTTTGTGTAAAAGGATTAATAAAATCAATATTTATTTTGGTAATAACGTTTGGTTCAATTGGGTCATGTGTTAATTTAACATTTAGTGTACCTTCTTCGGTTGGTAAAGTTTGAGATTCAGCAAAAGCTGGAATTGTTAATAATGGAAAAAGTAACAGTACAAATAGAAATTTCATAATTCAATTTTTAACATGATAAATAAAAATTGTGCTTTGTTTTTCCCAAAAAAATTATTACACATAGAAATTCTGTACCAGCTTTAAATATGGAATTGACACAATTTTTTTGTTGTACTCCAAGTTTGCACTATTCATCATAGTTATTGGCATTTTTACAGTTTCTGGTATTATTCCAGATGCATTTGGACATGGATTAGGAGGAGATCAAGCACCACCTCTGACATTTGGTGATATGGAAGTAACTGTACGTACGCAATTGACTCCATATGATCTTACAGTGGGTGAAGTTATTTCTGCAAATATGCAAATACGTTTCTTTGATACATTAACTGACAAGAATCTTGACAAAGTAACATTCCGAGTAGAAGTTTGGCAAGGTGGTGAACTTTTAGCTAGAAATTTGTTTTATGATACAGATGGAAGATTAGATATTAAAATCAAACCAAAATTTGGTTGTGATGAATTTAGACTTGTGGACTGCACAATTTATGGTGGTTCTGAACATGTTAGTGCACCTGGTGCACTATTTGTACAAGGACAAGCATGTACTGATGACAATTTAGATATCTGTGCAAGACCAACAATTACTGGCCCAATATTTGTCAAAGGTGGCTTGTACAAGATTAGAGTTGACATTGAGGCTGCTACTAGCCCAAGAACTGTACTTGCTACATTACTAAGTTACGAGACTTTTGTTAGCGTTGCACAGGAACAAAACTTTTTGTTCAAGACTGCAAATGCAGAAGAAATTCCAGTTGTTATAAAAACATACTATGATGATGTTGATAACTTCAAATTTGATCAATCAGATGATTCAATTTCATTTAATATGCCATTTGATTGGAATCCTGATTATGTTGACTTGGTACAATTAGTACATGAAGAAGTCAAAGTTCCAAAATCATTTACACCTTATGCCGAAGGAAAACAATTCAAAGGATATGTTAATGGTATAGAAATTGATCAGAGGGCATTACTTAATGATCCTTATTCATATGAGAACACTAACATTATTCATTTTCTGATTACAAAAAATGAATTACTAAAAATTAATCAAGCACTAGGATCGGATAACTATGACAACAAAAAGATGGACTTTAAACTACTTCCACTAAGTGGAGTATCGAAAAGTTCAACTGAATTTTATCTTGTTGATACTACAAACGATCAAGTTCCAACAACTGTGAGTATTTCATGGGATGGAAAATATGGCGCTAACCAAGAAATTCCGTTTGAATTTACATTCTTTGATGAAAATAGACAACTAATCAAAGATATTCGATATGCTTATGTTGTTTTTGATGAACTTAATCAGGAAATAGATAGTAATGTTGGTAATGATCCTTCAATTTTGGGAATTCTTTCTAATGAAGGAATTGATGTTCAAAGAATTTTTGTTCCTTCTCAAGGCCAAATTAGAATTGATGTTAGAGTTTTAGGAACTGGATTAGATTATGATCCAAAATATGCTGGAATTGGTTCAGCTATTATTGAAATAGGTCCAGGATCCCCAAGTACTACAACACCTCCTATGTCTGAGAAAACACAAATTCCATCTTGGATTAAATTCACTGCAGGTGTTTGGGTAGATGGAGACTCTTCAGATGCTGAATTTATTAGTGCAATTCAATATCTTATTGAGAATAAAATTATTGTAATTCCACCAACTGCTCAAGGTTCAGATGCACAATCTAATGAAGTTCCATCTTGGATTAAATTCACTACTGGTGTTTGGGTAGATGGAGACTCTTCAGATGCTGAATTTATTAGTGCAATTCAATTCTTGATCAAAGAAGGAATAATGAGGATTCAATCATAGGTTTTTAAATAAATTTTGTAAAGTGATAGTATAATGAAAGACATCAATGATATTATGCCAAAAGTACCAAACATGAGATGGGGGGCTTTGATGAACAAAGCGCCAACTAATACTAAAGTTAAAGAAATGAACAAAATTTTTCCAAGTAACGGGAAATGGCATACTGTATTTGAAGAAAAAGATCTAATTACAATTGATGGAAAGGAAATCCGTAAAAAAGATCCAACCAAGTGGACATAATAAAAATTAGGATATAATCATCTTACATCAACATCCTTTTCTATTGTAGTTAATTGCATAAATTATGACTATTTCTTCTTAAATCAAAAATAATGCTAGCTGGTGGGCAAATAGTACGATAGTTGATGCAGGAATTAATATTAATATGGTTTCAATCCTTTCATAGTTCGATTCAAACCACTTTCCAAAAATAATAATTTATCAAGTTCTTTTTGTTTCAATCCTTGTTATGATGGATTAGTCATATCGGCGCACTAGTAGGACAATATCAAACGTACCTTATGAGTTTCAATCCTTGTTATGATGGATTAGTCATATCTACTGAATAATCTTATTATACAAATTTCAATGATTAAACACAACTAATGTTTCCATTACGTGATGAAAATCCACATCCTCCTGGTTTCAAACCAACAGTAACTATAGCATTAATTATTGTCAATGCAGTTGTATTTTTTCTTGAAGTAGCAATTACTGGACAGTTTTTTGATTTTACAAATCAGAATGCATTTACAATGTTTTACGATTGGGGTGCAGTTCCAAATTGTGTGACTGGTGCAACTTTTTCTACAATAGACTTTGGTGCGGGACCTGTTAGAATTTTATGTCCAAGTACTCCATACATCTCTTTGATTAGTTCAACCTTCATGCATGGTGGTCTGCTTCACTTTGCTGGTAACATGTGGTTTTTGTGGATCTTTGGTGACAATATTGAACAAAAGTTTGGAAAAGCAAAGTTTCTTGGAATTTATCTAATGTGGGGAGTAACTTCGGGATTAATTCACATCTTTGGTGATACAAGTAGCGTTATTCCTGCTGTAGGTGCATCTGGTGCAATTTCTGGAGTGTTAGGTGCATATCTTATAATTTTCCCAAAAGCAAGGATTCAAACTTTCTTGATGATGGGATTCTTTTGGAGAATGATGCACATTCAGGCTCGATGGTTCTTACCATTCTGGTTGATCTTTCAGAACTTACTTCCCTTTTTCATAGGAGGATTTGGTATTGCAGGTGGAGGAGTTGCATATCTTGCTCACATTGGTGGATTTGTGATTGGTTTAGCAACTGGTTACATTTACAAAAAAACACACAGTACTGATTTCATGTATGGTACAAGATATGGCTACAGACCAGATTATTGAAAACATAAATCACTGAATCTGTTTGAAATTATTATGCCATTGATTACAGTGTCAATGTATCCTGGTAGAACACAGGAACAAAAAGATGAATTTGCAAAAGCAATCACAAAATCAGCAGTAGAGATTCTAAAAACAAAAGAAAATCATGTAATTGTTGTTTTTGAAGAAAATCCTAAAGAAAATTGGTTTTTGGCAGGAAACCAACTTTAATAATTTTTAAAAACAATCGACACAAGTTTATCCTTTTATTGTCATTTGGTTAATCAATCACATGAAAGCTGCAGTTGTTCAATTCAAAGCATCAACTAACAAAGAAGATAATCTTACAAAAATTATTTCATATATTTCAAAAGCGGCTTCAAAAAATGCAGCACTATGCGCATTTCCAGAATTTATGATGTTTTATACAAGTTCTTCCCAAACTCCAAAACAACTTGTAAACCTGGCTGAAACAATTAATGGAAATTTTGTCACAACAATTGCAAAAGCTGCAAAAGAAAATCAAATTCAGGTTGTAGGTTCATTTTATGAAAAGAGTAGAAAAAAAGATCGTGTATATGACACTTGTTTTATAATTGGCAAGTCAGGTAAAGTAATCTCAACTTATAGGAAAATTCATCTCTATGATGCGTTGGGATTTAAGGAATCAGATAAAATAGTTTCAGGTTCTAAAATTACAAAGCCTGTAAAGACATCTCTTGGGAAAATGGGTATGATGATCTGTTATGATTTAAGATTTCCAGAAATGGCAAGATCACTTGCTACTGCAGGGGCTGAAGTTTTAGTTGCACCATCTGCTTGGGTTAAAGGTAACATGAAAGAAGAACATTGGATTACAATAAACAAAACACGAGCAATTGAAAATGGATGTTATGTAATTGCACCTGATCAAGTTGGAAACATTTACTGTGGAAGAAGTTTAGTGGTTGATCCATATGGAAAAATTTTGCTTGACATGAAAAAGAAGCAAGGTATAGGCTTTGTTAACATAGACTTAAACAAAGTAAAACAAACACGAAAAATTTTACCCTTACTAAAAAATAGAAGAACAGATATCTATCCTACTTTGAAGGCTTAGGTTTTCTGCTTTCACAATTAAAGTTTGAACATTGTTTAGTCCATTTTTGGTTTCGCGAATAACGAAAAATTATCATTGGCCATTTGCATACCTCACAAGGTTTTTTTGTTGCTCTAAGCTTTGCTTTTTGTAATAATGGCGATGAAGCTTTGCATCCACCATAATAGTTAGAACAGCCCATGAATCTCTTTCTTGTTGTTCGTGATCTAATAACCATCAACTCTCCAAGTTTACACTGAGGGCATTGCACTAGTCCTTTTTTTGGAGAATTTGTTCCAAGAATTATGTATTTTTTCTCTTTTGCAGACCAAGATAAGTATCCATTACTATCCAAATATTGAATAATCTCTTTTTTGAAGACGTTAGTTTTTGACTTTGTAGTTTTCACTACATGTCTTGTTGTGATCTTTTTAATCTGAATAGTTTGAAGACTTGTTTTCATTGATGGCATCTATGATGAACTTACTAAAACAATTTTTATAGGGAATTGGGTCAGTGACATTAGTGGAAAAGGTTTGTGTTCTTGGTGCTGGCAGCACAAAATATGGTAAATTGGCTGAGAGTATAGCAGATATTACTACTCAGGCGTCAGTTTCAGCCATAGAAAGCGCAGGAATTGATCCAAAAGATATCAAAGCATCTTACATTTCAAACGTTTTTGGCGTTGCAGACAAGCAGGTACATCTTGGCCCTGTCTTAATGAGCAGATTGGGAATTCCCGATAAACCATCATTGACAATTGAGTCAGCATGTGGAAGTGGTTCTGTATCTTTTAGGGAGGCTTATGCAAATGTTGCAGCAGGATTTTATGATTGCCTTGTTGTAACTGGTGTTGAAAAAGTAACTCATACAGGAACTGAATGGACAACAACTTACTTTGCATATTGTTCAGACTTTTTCTATGAAGGTCAAGCTGGTGCATCATTTCCAGGATTGTTTGCATCTATGGCAAGAGCATACTTGACTGAGTTTGATGCAACTGAAGAAGACTTTGCAAGAGTTGCAGTAAAGAATCATGAAAATGGTTTACTTAATCCAAAAGCTCACATACAGAAAAAAATTACAATTGATGATGTAATGAATTCTCCAGTAGTTGCAAGTCCTCTCAAACTTTATGATTGTTGTCCGTTCTCTGATGGTGCAAGTTCTGTAATTCTTTGTTCTGAAAAGTTTGCAAAAGAGAATGGTGGTGATTACATTGAAGTAATTGGTTCTGGTAGAGGTGGCTCACCTGCTGCATTACAAGGACGTGAACACCTAACAACAATTCCAAGTACAAAGATTGCATCTGAAGCTGCATACAAGATGGCTGGTATTACCACAAAAGATATAGACTTTGCAGAAGTACACGATTGCTTTACAATTGCAGAAATAATTGATACTGAAGACTTGGGATTCTTTGAAAAAGGAAAAGGTGTTCAAGCTGTTCGTGAAGGCAGAACAAAATTAAATTCTGATATTTCAATTAACCCATCAGGTGGCCTTAAATCAAAAGGACATCCAATTGGGGCTACTGGAGTTGGACAAGTAGTAGAAGTATTTGATCAACTTACTGGAAATGCTGGTGAAAGAACTGTTAAAGATGCAAAAATTGGCTTAACTCATAACTTTGGTGCTACTGGTGCAAGTTGCGCTGTTCATATATTCCAGAGTGTGTAAAATGTCTGTTGAAGAGCAACTTATTGAACATGCTAAACAAGGCAAACTCCTAACTCACAAATGTACTGACTGTGGTTATCTTCACCTGTCTACAGCCTATTATTGCCTGAAATGCGGTAGTAAGGGATTTGAGGATGTCATTTTAGATGGTATAGGCTCAGTTGCTACTTTTACCATAATTACTGTCGCTCCTGCTGGCTTTGAAAAATATACACCATACGCCTTTGTTGTACTTCAACTAGATAACACACATTTGAGAATTTCTGGATTTATGGGCGGAATTGCTTCCCCTGAAGATCTGCCAGTTGGAACAAGAGCAAAAATAACTGGTTTTGATGATCGTGGAATCGTCATTGAAAAGCAGTAAAATAATTTGTTTGAATTATTAAAAAAAATCAAAATCGATTCTTATTAATTTTACATAGGTGATTACTTACATGTCTGTAGAAGTTACATGTGGTAAATGTGGAGAAAAGATCACAAACATGAAGATGCTAAAATCACTAAAAGATGTAATGAAACCTTATAATGGTAAGTGTCCGTCATGTGGTCAGAAACTTTCTACATCAGAGTTTTCACTTGATGTTTAAGAAAACTGATCCAAAAAGATCATTTTTACATTTTTTAAAAAATTAGATCGTTTATGTTAGAAATCTTTGTCTGTCAACAACAGATCTGATCTAAAACTACCCAAGTTCATACAGTCATAAGTCTTATTTACTCCTTAAATTAAAAATGTTCATGGAATTGAGTAAAGAAGAGATGGAATTGAGTAAAGAAGAGATGGAATTGAGTAAAGAAGAGATGGAATTGAGTGATGAAGAGACACCAGAACTACAGAGAAGTGGAATCTTACAATCTACGTCAAAACGTGTCAGAATGATCTTCTCTGTTATGGCAAGTCCAAATAGAATCGATATTCTCAGAATCCTAAATTCCAAGGGCCCCCTGACTTATTCTGAATTAAAATCCCTAGCTGGATTCAAGTCAAAAAAAGAAAGTGGCAAATTTGCATACCACTTGAGAAAACTACTAAGACAATCTCTTGTTGCACTTAATAAATCTGAAAGACGTTATACTATTACAAATCTTGGAAAACTAGTTTTGAGCTTGGCAAGACAAATTGAAGAAAGATCAATCATTGAAAGTGGAAAAATGTATGTTAGAACATCACATGCATCCATTGAGGAATTTAATTCTCATAAAATTATTCAATCATTAGTTCGTGAAGGAAGTCTTCCATTAGAACTAGCACAAAAAATTACTGAAGAAGTTGAAAATAGAATTTACAAATACCAAACTACCTATCTAACAGGCTCACTAATCAGAGAATTGGTAAATTCTGTTCTCTTAGAGCACGGTCATGAGGAATATCGAAACAAACTTGCACGCCTAGGCCTACCTGTTTATGATGTTCAGGAGATGATTTCTAACTTAAATAATGTGAATAACGGTGCTGAAGGTCTTCTGTTTAACACTGGACAGACAATATTTGCTGAACACTTACTTACCAATCTCTTACCAAAAGATGTTGCAGATTCTCATCTTTCTGGAGACTTGCACATTACCAACCCTGGAGTCTGGTCAATGATTCCTGATACAATATTTGTTAATGTTAAAGAATTGATTGAAGATGGAATTATTCTTGGTGGAAAATATCTTGATGTATCACGAATCCCAGCATCAAAACAACTTGATGAGATTTTAAGTTCATTATCAATCATAATCTCTCTTCTTTCAAAAGAAGCTTCACAAGAAATCGTACTTGATGGATTAGTTCAATTGTTTTCAAAACATTCAAAGTCTCTTCCAGAACTTGAACAAAAACTAACTAATGCATTTGCAACTGCATCCACAACTTCCAAATACAACAAAACAGGTACTATTGTTTCAATTCGATTACAATTGGGTTCTGATACAAAAATAATTGATTCAATTATTAACGCATACAAAAATTATACAAAAATAACACCCATCCCAAAAATTGGTTTGATAATTGATCATGACAAAGGAAAGATAACTGATGTCTCACAGTCAGTATCTGAAATAATTTCACTTGGTGGAAAAGTAATGTTTGCTCAAGGCCAAATATCAAGTTGTGGTGTAACAAATGGATCTACAAAGAATGTAGGCACACTTTCAATAATACTACAATCTGTTTCCATAAACCTTCCAAGACTTGCTTTTGAATCAAATAAAGATGAAACCTATTTTAGAGCAAGACTTGCATTATTAATGAAACCTACACTATCTTCAATGGCACTAAGAAAAAAAGATATTTCAGATCTTACTAGAAGAGGACTTAACCCAATTCTTGCAAAGAACACCCAATACATGCAAAGAAGTTCTGTCTCTCTTGTTGTAAATTTGGTAGGACTTAAAGAAGCAGTCTTTAACATACTTGGATTTCATGACAACAAAGAAGGACGTGGAATTCTTCACAAAGTCATTGAAACTGCAGTTGACGTTGGAACCAAAAAAGGCAAAGAATTAGGTGATTCTGTGGCTATTTGCATGACTGAAAC
>CATMRH010000041.1 GCA_950073955.1 uncultured archaeon
CTAAAATGACCACGCCCATACCTACATCGCAAGAACCATCATTCTTGTATTTACAAGAACCATCAAAGTATAATTTGTATCTCATTTTTTAAAAACTAGGCGGATTAATTCTTCAAAGGTTATTTTATCCTGTATCGAAGTATGGCTAAAACCGAATCATGGATTTCCAGCTTTTTGATTATTTTTGGAGAGGCCGCAAATTCAATGTTAGCTGACGTGTTTTTTGCAATCTCCAGCATCTTCATTATCTTTTTGAATTGAGAATCTGTGTGATAATCCGTAGAAACGATTAGCGTGTCTACCGCTCCGATTTCCAACGCCTTGTAAATGACATCGTTTCTTTTCGCAGTCAACCCTTCTTTGACCAGTTTTTCGTATTTTTCAATGATCCCTACAACATATTTTCTTCTATGCTGGTACAGGTGGCGGATTATTTTCTTATGAACATCGCTAATTGGGGTGGAAAAAGACAAGTTTTCTACAAATCGACATTTTTTTACCAACTCAGAGTCTAGCTCACTATAAAATTCTGTCTTTGCAGGACCTATTCCACCTAACAGTATTAATTCAGAATTAGAATCCATGTTTCTGACTTTGGTTGCAACTTTCTTAAAAAAAACATGAATCTTTGTTTGTCTTGCCCTTAGGAATCTCCCCTGACTCTGTCCTCCTTTTCTATGTCTACTTCGTAGATCAATCCGAAGCTTTGCTTCTTGAATAATTTGACTACCATGAAATTTCTGTATTCTTGCAGATTTTTGATCAAGTGTTATTAGTAAAACATCATGATTGGTTTTGAGAATATCACGGAATGGTTTGATGTATGGTTTCTTGCTTGCCATGTAGATGTAGGGAAGTCTCTTTGAGGTTCCAATCTCTTTGGTGTGTACTTTGCCGTTCTTTATCCACCCAAAAATACATAGAGTCTTTGCAAACTTGCCTGCCGAAGAAGGACTCTTTCTGAGGTGTGTGATTCTTTTTTCTATTTCTGATTCAATTTTTTCAAATGATTCCTTTCTCTTTGTTTCTTGTAACAAAGAGATAGTTTCTGTCCCCTTACCATATGGATAGTATACAGACACACATGGAGAGTCAATCTGTTTTATCTCATAGAGAAATTGATTCAGGGAATACCACTCAGATGAGGAGATCTCAATAGATTCTAGATTGTTCTTCACAAGTTTTGCTTGCATTGTGTTCTGTTAGTCTAATTTTTCAAAGGCATTTCTAAAAGTATTTGGGTTTGCTTTGAGTTGTGAATCCACAATTGATTGTGAAAATTTGTGCACTTTCATCATATGTGTTGGAATATCATCACATTCTTTCTTACAGGTTCTACATAGATACTTCATATCAGATTTAAAGTGCCTTTTAGGTACTATTAGAACCATTTGTTTAATTCTTCTAAATGTAACATATTAAGCCCAAATAATCAGGCTCAAGTTCTTTTTTCCAGATATTTTTCTAATTAAATTAAAATTATTTCTAGTTTGATATCTTCATAATTCCTTCTTTGATCAAGAATTGAAGTGCGCTAATAAATTCACTATCTGAAGATTTTCCATCTACCCAGACACCTGTAGTAAATTTAATCCAAGATGGAATTTCATTAGATGCTACATCCGAACCTTGTGCAGTTGGAGGAAGTACAATAATTCTATCTGCAATAAGGAACTGAATTGCATTGATAAATTCATTATCTGAAGATTTTCCATCTACCCAAACACCTGAAGTAAATTTAATCCAATCAGGAACTTTGGCAGTAGCAGGTAATTTTTGTTCCATAGATGTGTCATTGGAACTTATCACAAATGACATTTTTTTTACTGTTGCCTGTGAACTGCCATACTGAGCTTTAACAATGTATTTCCCATCAGAGAATTTCTCATTTAGTGTTATAGTATGTGAGAATGTGCCATCAATATTGACTGGAGTTTTCTTAGTTGAAATAAAGTTGTTATTAGAATCAAAGATTGAAATCCGTAAATTTCTGTCTTCGTCATACTTGTTGACATTTCCAGAAAATGTTATTGTTTCTCCAAGATTGTATGATTCTTTATCAGAGTATATCTCTACAGTGTAGTTGTTAGCACTGCTTTGTGGAGGAGGAGCGCCATAACCAAAAGCCTCAGATCCTAATGAAGTTACGAGAAATAATGACATTGCAGTAATAATGAAAATTTTGTTAAATCTAGTAATTAACACTCTGTACATTTTTCCTCATAGGTAACTAAACTTTTGGTTTACACGCTGAATGTATTTTTATTAGGTATGAATTAACCGCAAAATATCATGAAGATAGCAGTAATGGGAATGGGAGTAGCAGGCTCTTATCTAATGGCCAGACTAAAAGATTCTGAGCACGAAGTAGTAGGATATGAGAGAATGGTAGAAGAGAGACATGACTCTATCTGCGCTTGGGGAACAATAAAGTCAGAGCTAGACAAGTTCTGCGAAAAGACTGGCAGAAATTTTGATGACTTTATGATTCATGATGGCAAAACCATGAAAGTCAAGATGGGTAATGGTGTAAAGTTTGATATCGGACTGCATGGATTGTGTACCTATAACAAATTAGGATTAATCAAAGATTTTATCAAAGACTCTAATGTTCATTACGGAGAAGCACCAAAGCTTGAAGAACTAGAAAAAGAGTATGACATGATAGTTGATTGTACAGGATTTCATAGAATTTATCTACCAAAACTAAAAGAAGATTTCTTCTTGCCAACATACGAGTACAAAGTTGAATATGAAAACGGCGTACCATTTGATGACTTTTACTTGGAACCATTTCCAGGAATGTCTGGATACTTTTGGTATTTTCCATTAGGGGAAAAGTGGGCACATATTGGAGCTGGTGATTACAAAAAGAATCACATCAAAGTTACTGATGAGTTCTTGAAAAAATATGGCGGTAAAGTACTTGCAACTAAAGGACGTCCAATTAGACTAGCAACACCAGATAGATGTAAACCATTCTATTCAGGAAAAGTAGTTGGTGTTGGAGAGTCAATTGGAACAGTCTTTGCAATGTTAGGTGAGGGAATCATTCCATCTATGCAGTGCGTGGATATTTTCCTTGATAACATGCATGACTTTGCAGCATATGAAAAGGCAGTTGATAAACACTTCAAAGTATATGCTAAGGTCTTTAATTTCGTTAGAAAAAAAATCCACAAGGACTTTAATTTCTTCAAGGCATTACCTGACTTTATTGCAATATTCCTATACATGAAAAAGCATGAAAAAAGATTTGGAATGGATATCAAGATTAGTAATTTAATGAAAGTAGCTAAAGCCTAACTAAAACTAACTAACCCCAATCCGTCTCTATTTGTACGATTAGAAGCCATATTGTAATCGTAAATAATTTTAGAGTATTCTTTGAATTCGTCTTTCATAGGATCTAAAGTCTCAGCAAGATAAAATCCTGGACAATCACCTGTAAATTGAAAAGTTGCATGTACACGGGCTTTTCCTTTTTCGTTTTCTAGCCAAGTACTAAATGGATAAAGATAGCATACTCCAGGTCTGTCAGGATGCATGCTACATCCTCCCGTATCATCTAAAAATCTACATGAGATGTGTGTTCCATCATCAGCTTCAGTTTCATCTTTCTTTCTTTTTAGATTAATTGTAGTCATTGTTGTCATTTGCCCTGATGGCCCCGGTTCTTGATAAGTTACAGTAAGTGTTTCATTTTTTATAAAGTCTGAAGTGTTTTGATATTTCAAACCCTTTCCAATAGTAATTAGATCATCAGAGGTTAACGGAAGTCTTCCTTGTCTGTCACAACAATTGTGACAATCAGGCCAATAACATTTCCATAAGATGTATCTCTTTTTAGAATTAAGATAGGGTACATGAAAGATTACATCTTTTACTTTTATGGTATAATCAGAGACATCAGTAACTTTGCCTAAAGTAAATTCTCTTAAAATTGGATCAATGTCCCAATCTTTTTCTAACAGATTTAATGATTCTTCAATTTCTTTTTGAGACAATCAAGTTATTACATATTTTGTAGATTTTATTAATGTAGTTAGAATTGAGTGATTTCAGTAAATGATTATATTCTAAAACACCAGAATTTGTTTTGGTAGCCCGATAGTCTAGTGGTCAAGGATTCTGCCCTCTGGATCTCATGAGTGGATAGGCGGAGACGGGAGTTCGAATCTTCCTCGGGCTACTGTAAAAATTTCTATCTTGATGCTTGTGCTATACGTTCTAACTCATTTTTCTTCTTCACAGAAGGAGCATTTGGGTCATTGTTTGCTGCAAGCATAAGTTGCTCAGCCATGTGTTCTTCAATTGGTTTTGGATTGGAAAATGTTGCTTCTTTAATTGCATCTGAGATGAATTTTAGAGCCAAGTCAACTCTTCTGATCGGAGCAACATCGACTGAGACATGGTATACAGTTCCACCATAAACAATTCTAGTAGTGTCTTCGTTTGGAGCAGAAAACTCTACTGCTCTTACTAAAACTTCAACTGGGTTTTGTCCAGTTTTTAGTGCAATAATATCAAATGCAGTTTTTACAGTATTGAGAACTTTGGTCTTTTTTCCAGTCATTCTTCCTGTGTTCTTTGCATATTTCTTTCCAAAGTGCATTGTCTTGTTGATTAATCGTTCAACAAGGTTAACATCAGCTTTGTTGAATCTCTTGAGTGCTGAACGGCCAAAGGTGTATGGTAAAATTTGTTTTCTCAATGAGATTGCAGTCTTTAATCCAGGATCTTTGACCTCAATATCTGACAAATCCCATTTCCTAAATAATAACAAATTCTTTGTTTCTGCCATTTCTATCTCCTTGGTTTCTCTTTCTTACCAATTACCAACTCATGAAGTGACGTATCATTAACTTTGAAAACTTTGAATCTAACACCAGGAATATCCCCCATTGCACCACCTTGTGTTGCACCCATACCTTGAATGTGTACCTCATCGTGTTCATCAATAAAGTTCATTGCACCATCTCGTGGCAAAAATGCTGTAACGGTTTTACCATTTTTAATTAATTGAACTCTAACACATTTTCTTATAGCAGAGTTAGGTTGTTTTGCTGCAATACCTACTTTTTCTAAAACAATGCCTCTTGCTTGAGGTGCACCTCCAAGAGGATCAGATTTTTTATCAATACCAAGTTTTCTTCTTTTGTAAGTAGAGATTGCCCATCTCTGTTTCTTTTTCTTAGCGGTCAAAACTCTACCAGCAAATAATCCAAGAGGTGATTTTCTCATATATTACATCTCCAATGTTGCCCTTTCAGGACTGTTAATCAGCACGTTTGTAATGTTAAAATATCGTTTTGCAAGTAGCCTTGCTTTCTCAGCATTCCTGCCTTCTCTTCCAACAACAATTCCTTTCTTTCTTGGGTCTACCATAACAATTGCCTGTTTTGACCCATCTAGTCGTGTATTTATTTTTACTTCAGAAACTAGTTTTGAATTAAGTAAATTAGTCAAAAATTTAACTGGATCTTCATCAAATTCTACCAATTCAACATTTCTTTTGAGAATATTTTGTAATGATTTGATATGAACGCCACCTTTGCCAATTGCTAAACCCATTTTACCAGAATTAACTACAAAAATTATTCTATCTTGTTTTTCATCTTCAATACAATCACGTGCAGTAGCACCTGTAACATTTTGGAAAAGAGATATCATACGCATTTGTTCAGTTGTGATTTTAATTGCTTGTGTCATAAAAAGTCCTATTTATCTCCGAACAGAAATGTCTCATTTAAACTTAGATAAAATGAAATACAACTATTCATTTTTTTCCTCAGCTTCTGTATCTTTTAGAATTGATTTGATGTTACCATCAGTTATTGATGTAAATGAAAGTGTTGAAATTCTAAATTGTAAGCCACATAATCTACCCAATGCGACTGATGTTCCTTGAAAGTTCACTAATGGTACTTTTTCTTTTTTTGCATCTGATTCAATTTTCTCAAACATTTCTTTTTTTATTGATTGAGACAATACAACTAGCTTGGAATTTTTTACAGAGTTCAAAACTTGTTTAGCTCCAAATGTTAACTTATCTTCTTTAAGAGCATCTTTCAATGATTTTTCAAGTATCTTACTCATTGTTTACCTAATGACAATCGTCTTGACAGGGCTTTATAGGTTTATTGAAAAATCAAGCACAGTTTAATACAAAAAACTTAGTGTAGAAAACCAAATAGAGAACCTAAAGAAGAAAATGCACGACTTAGTTCTTCAAAAAAGTTAGTTGATTTTTGTTTTTTAGATTCAAATAAAATATTTTTTTCAGGTAAAGCAGATTGTTGATAAACAATTTTCTCAGTTTCAGATTCTACAGTTTTAGATAATGCAATTTCAAGATTAGTCTTTATCCATAGAGATGGCTAAAATGTTATCACCACGTATCAGAATCTTTCCAAGTTTTTCAGGTTTTTCAGCAGATACATCTTCTGCATCTTCCAGAGTCATATTCATGTGGATGTCAAACTCTTTGAGGATGCCTTGAATAGTTTTGGTATTTCTCAATTTGAGTGTAACAAGTTTGTCTTTAGTGTTATTCATTAATGTTGAGATTTCATAAGACATAATTATTCACTTAATAGTTAAATTTTAGATCCTCATTTTTTCTTACTTACTTGCATGTATAAATCAACAGTGCCACTTCCAATTGGAATATTACTTCCAACAATAACGTTTTCAGTGATTCCTTTGAGTTGTTCTACTTCTCCAGCAAGTGCAGCGTGTGCAATTGTTGGCACTGTAATTTCAAATGCAGCTCTTGCAAGAACACTGTCTTTGGTGCCAGCAATTCCATGTCTACCAATTTGTTGCATATAGCCTCTTGAACACATCAAGTCAGAGACTAACATAATGTATCTATTGTCAACTTCTAATCCTTGGTCTTCTAAAGTATGGTTTAGTTCATTGATTAATGAATTTCTTGCAGCTTCAATGCCCAAAGTTCCTGCAATTTCAAAGACATTGTTTGTTCTAACATTTCTTTTGTCAATTCCTTTGACTTCAAGTACTTTGGCAATGTTAGAACCAGTTGTTTGGATAACCCATTCATCATCCTTTTGGACTAATGTGACACGCAAAATATCTGGAACTCCTTTAACTGTAGTATTGAGAACTTTATTTCTAATTGCAATTGCTGTTGCAGTATCAACTTCTTCAACCAATTTTAGAATAATTAATTCACCAGTTGTCTCAATCTTAAATTTTTTATTTGATGAAAGTGCTGCTTCTACCTCTGCAACAGAACATCCTCTTTCTCTGAGTTTTTTTTCGCTCAAAATTAGTTTGATTTCAGTAGAATAATCAGTTTCAGTATCAACAATTAATGCACTTACTTTAGTTTGTAGTACATTTCTTGCAACCTCAATTGCTTTTTCTCGTGATTTTTTATATTCTTTTTCAAGATAGATGTCCATAGTTGGGGTAACAGGTTTCTTTCTTGCATCAACTAATTCAATTAGTCTTGGAAGACCCAACGTAACGTTTCTTTCTTTAATTCCTGCAAAGTGGAAAGTTCTCAAAGTCATTTGAGTGCCAGGTTCACCGATTGATTGAGCGGTAATAATTCCCACTGCTTGTCCAGGTTCTACTTGGGCTTTGTTGTAAAGTGCAAGTCCTTTCTTACATACAATTTCTGCACCTTCTTTGCTTAGGTCAGAGTCATGTAAGGCATCAGTTAGAAGTGAAGTTAATCTTGGATTGAATGTCTTTGTATATTTCTTGGCAAGAGTGTCAATTTCATCTTTTGTAGCTTTCTTACCAGAATCAATAATGGTTTGAGATTCAACGAGTCTGCTAGCGTTAAATGCCTCACCATGATCACTTTTTGCTACATCTATTCCATCTTCACCATAAAGGAATTGAACAATGTGACCATGTGGATCTCTTACTGTTCCATCATATTCTAATCTAATGTGTTCTAATGCGTTAATTAATCTGCGTTGCATGTAACCGCTTTGTTGTGTTCTAACTGCAGTATCTACAAGTCCCTCACGACCTCCCATTGCATGGAAGAAAAATTCTAACGTAGAGAGGCCCGTTCTATAATTGGATTTCACAAATCCATGTGCATCAGGATTAGCGTCATGTTCTTGGAAATGTGTCAAGGCTCGATTATGGTAACCATCATGTAGTCTGTTTCCTCTTCTTGATTGCTGACCCAAGGCACCTGCCATCTGACCAATGTTTAGTGATGAGCCTCGAGCACCCGTTGTAGCCATAATTCTTCCTGCATTTGTCTCATCAAGGGATTGGTCTGCAGTAGATCCTGCTTTGTCTCTTGCTTTACCTAGTTCGTTGACAATATATGCTTCCAGAGCCTCTTCAGGTCTCATACCTCTTGTGAGTTTGAGAGTTCCTTTCTCATATTGACGAGTCAAGTCAGAGACGATATCATAAGTTGATTTAATATCGTCTTTAATCTTCTGTACGTCTTTTTCTGGAACTTCAAGATCACCATAACCATAGCTGAAACCATAAGATGTAATGAATTGTTTAACCATAATTAGAATAGAGTTAAGGAAGTTCTTTCCAGTTTCATTACCATAATCTTTTGCAATTCTATGTAACACACTTTCTGGTTCTTCTGCGCCAATTGAAGCTTTGTCAATGACGCCGCTGATTAGTTCACCATTTTTAATTACAACATCTTTTGGTGAACCTTGTATTCCCTTGGACCATTTTGATGTGAGGACATAGTTGAAGTCTTTGGGAAGGAATAATGAGAATAATTGTTTTCCAGTGTATGCTGGTCCATCTTTTGTTTTGGTAGCAGGTTTAGGAAGTGTGTCAGTATAACCACCAAGCATAGCAAGGTTTGTAAATTCTAGGACAGTGAGAGTTGTATCATCTTTAGTAAGGAGATATGCACCAGTAACAAAGTCTCTTAGTGCCCCAATGATTGGGCCACCATATCTTGGAGAGATTAATTGATCTTGAACTCTCATCAAAAGAATTGCTTCTGCTCTTGCTTCTTCACTTTGAGGAACGTGAAGGTTCATCTCATCACCATCAAAGTCTGCGTTGTATGGAGGACATACAGAAGGATGCAATCTGAAAGTCTTACCTGGAAGTACTTTGACATAGTGAGCCATAATAGACATCTGATGGAGTGATGGTTGTCTGTTAAACATCACAATATCACCATCTGAAAGATGTCTTTCAATTAGATATCCAATCTCAAGTGTTTCAGCAATTGTAGAGCGATCTTCTACAAAATCTAATCTGATCTTTACACCGTCAGGTCTAACAATATAGTTTACGCCTGGGAAATTTTCAGGTCCATTAATCACAAGTTTTCTCATTCTATCAATGTTCCATTCTGTAACAATTTCAGGAATAGTTAGTTTCATGGCAACTTGTTTAGGAACTCCAACTTCAGACAAATCCAAGTTAGGATCGGGGGAGATAACAGTACGGCTTGAAAAGTCAACTCTCTTTCCAGATAATGAACCTCTGAATCTTCCTTCTTTTCCTTTTAATCTTTGAGTTAATGTTTTGAGAGGACGGCCAGAACGATGATGTGCTTGTGGGATTCCAGAAACTTCGTTATCAAAATATGTTGTAGTGTGATACTGTAACAAGTCAACTAAGTCTTGAACAATAAGTGGCGGAGTTCCTGCATCTTTACTTTCTTTTAGTCTTTGATTAACTCTGATGATGTCAACCATTTTGTGGGTTAAATCATCTTCTGATCTTATTCCTGTTTCAAGAATAATTGATGGTCTAACGGTTACTGGTGGAACAGGAAATGCTTGAAGAATAAACCATTCTGGTCTAGCAGTAACAGGATCATAATTCAATAATTCTAAATCTTCATCAAGTATTTGTGTAAATCTTTCTCTAATTGTAATTGGTAATAATCGATGTTCACCAATTTCTGTTTTTTCTACAAAGATTGTTGGTTTTGTAAAGATTAATTCGTATTGTGCTTTTCCGCAATGAGGACATTCTTTGGCTTTTTTAGCTTTTTCAATAACTGCAGTAACAACAGGTTCATAGGCATGACCCAAAATCATTGGACCCCATGAATTAATGTAATCTATATACTTATTTCCATCTTCATCATATAAATAAGCTCCTTTTGCTTCTTTAATAAAAATAGGAGTACCTCCTACCGCTTTAAATGCTCTAACTGGTGAGTTAACTCCTCCTGGTATAACTTCATTAGCTTCAACAAACAGTTGATTACTTCTTTTGTATAACATTATTTAATTTTTATTTTTTGACCAATTGCTAATGTATTATCTTTTAATCCATTAATTTTTTTAAGCTCTTCTACAGATAAATTAAACTTTTTAGACAGCGAATACAACGTATCTCCTTGTTGAATGATATAAAGTACTATTGGCTCATATTCTGATTTATCCTCTTGAGTTATAAAATCT
>CATMRH010000042.1 GCA_950073955.1 uncultured archaeon
TTCTGCAGGTTCTTCTATAATCTCCTCTTCCAAAGTTTCTTCCATAGTCTCTTCTTCTACAGTTTCTTCCATAACTCGTTTTTCTAAAATATTATCAAATAATCCTTGACTATACCCAGCTCCAAGTATTATCAAAATTAAAACAGGAATGATAATCATAACAGGAATTTTTAATCCAATAGTTTTTCTTTGATTTTTTGGACGACCGGATGGTATTTTTACATCTACTGTTTGAGATTCTGTTCCAACTTCAAATAAAGAAGAACCACAAACCATGCAAAAATTAGCTTCAAACAAACTCTCTTTTCCACATTTCCAACAATGAATCAGATTTTTATCTTCAGAATCACTTTCTAAATTTTCATCAGTTTCTTGTCGTATGTCATGTTGTTCTACACGGTGTTTTACTAAGTATTTCTCTCTTAGTTGTTCTAGGTATCTTTCATCGCTCTTCCAAATAGTGCTGTTTAAGATGTATGCCTGTTTGATATGTTCCAATCGATATGGATCACCCACACCAAGTTTCAACAAGGCATTTACCTCATCTATAACATCCACTGAACCCATGATCGTTTCTATTATTAGGTCATTCAAAATTGTTTCTTTTTAGTTCTAAAATGATAGAATTTGAAAAACTAAGTGTTACAATATAGAATTCTTAAAGTCGTTTATTGATGAAAGGGCATTTTTTGTCTCATGGCCAATATCGTGAACAGTAGCGCCATTGTATTTTTTGTCAAGATATCGTCCAGCAACTATCATAGGTCCGCCTATTGCACAAGTAACACCAGTAGGTTCAGGAACCCATAACATCAAAAATCCAATTTTTTGAAGTTTTTTACCTGGCGCAGGGGCTTTCTGGAGAGAGCCTAATGAACTTGTATTAGGTCCTTGATTCATTTTATTAATTTCAGTATACAAATTTGCTCTGCGTTTAGCTGATTCTGTAGATTTTCTTAATTTGTCTAGTCGAGCCTTTAGGGGATCAGTCATTTCAGCCTATCATTTGGAAGAAGTTAGTTAAGATTCAATGATCAATTCTGGTCACATCCAAGTCAACAAAGAATAACTAAAATCAACAGAAAAGACACTCAATTATACTAGATTTGATTTAGATACAAAGATTACATGAAAGCTAAAAATTCGAAAAGATTGGATTCAATAAAGGCAGCTCACCATTCAGAAAGGGCCAAATCAAGTGTAAGAATGGAGGATTATTTAGAAATAATATCAGAATTAGTTGAATTGAAAGGTTACGCAACTACATTAGATATTTCAAGGTACATGGATGTAAGTGCACCAAGTGTTACTAAGATGCTTCAAAGATTAGATGATAATGGATTTTTAGAATACGAAAAATATCATGGAATTAATCTTACAGATAAAGGAGTGCAAATAGCTAATGGAATTCGACAAAAACATGGAATTTTATTGGAATTTTTTGAAATTTTAGGAGTTGGATATGATACTGCGAGTCAAGATACTGAAGGAATTGAACATCATCTTAATGCGAAAACAATAAAGCAATTGAGAAAATTCATAACTTTTCTTAAAGCAAACCCCAAGATAATTGAAAATTTTAAAAATCTTTGAGAAATATTTGAATATCGTTTTGTGATGATGCAAGATTCATAAGATTTCTTGCAACATCAGACCGTTTTGGAATTTTTATCTGTCCTTTTTTACCAATTTTTGCTGATGTAACATATTGGTTATTAACATAGATATCAGCATGTGTTGAAGTGTATTCTTTGCTAACAGTTAGAAGTAATGCAGTTTTTGATTCTGAATAAGTAAAAGGTAGATCATTTATCATTCTAGATGAATGGTTAGAGTCTTTTTGAACTACATCAACATGAATTTTAAGAAATTTTTCAATTTCATTAATGTTTGAGCCTCCTTTTCCTATTATTGATGCTATATACTGCTCATCTACGAATACTTTTACTCTATTAGCAGATAAAATTTCGACTTCTACGTGAGGGTCATATCTTTTGAAAGTTTCTTTCACCTTATCTTCTGCAAGTTTTTCAATTCCAACTTTTTGAACTCTTTTTGCAATAGGAACAATGACATTTTCTTCTCCAAATGTGTAGATTTCATGTTCCAAGACATTATCTGCAAAATTTCTGATTTCAATTACAGGTCTCGCTAGATCAGATTCAGTCATTCCAGAAGGAACTTTTACTTTTAATTCCAAGTCATAGACTTTTTCAATTCTGCCATCTTTTACAAAGACTACAGTATCTAAAACACTTGGGATTATACCAAGTTCAATCTTTCCAATAAAACGTTGAATTGCATCTATTGGGGAATTTGCATGAAGTACACCAACCATCCCCACGCCAGTTAATCGCAAATCAGCAAATGTTCTAAAATCTTCTTGTCTTCTTATTTCATCAAAAATAGTATAATCAGGACGAACAAGTAATAAAATGTCAGCACTGTTATCAAAACTTCCATCTAATTTACTATATTGAGTAATTCCAGGATCAACTTGCAAATCACGTGGAGATTCAAAAGTTTTAACAATTTTTCCTTTATTATGATAAAAATTTGCAAGTCCAGATGCAAGAGTACTTTTCCCAGAACCAGGAGCACCAGAAATTACAATTCCTTCAGCTCTGTCAGAGAAACGTTTCATTAACTCATCAGAAATTTCATAATCTTCAAGAGATAACTTGACGATTGGATGAACAATTGTTATTTCAAAGGATTCAGAAAAAGGAGGATGTGTGATGGCTATACGATAATTATCGTGTTGAATTACGGACGCACCAGTCTTTGAGATCTCAATATTACTTGAATCAGATGCGTGTGCTACATCCAAGATTTGTGACGAAATAAACTCCAAATAGTCTTTAGAAAGAATATCATCACTAAGGGTAGTTAATGAAAAATTGCCAGGTTTTCCTTTTTTTGCTAAAGGGTGTTGATTTTCTTTAAGATGAACACTCATTGTCTCAGCATCAAAAAATTTCAGAAATTCTAATGTTTTATCTTTTACAACAAATTTAAGAAATACTGTTTCTACACTTTCAGCTTGTGCAACTAAATGTTGAACATTATCTGAAGTATAAAGAACAGCATCATTTTGTTTAGCCATGTCAATGATAAGAGCATCAATTCTACCGCTGCCTGCGAGTTTAATATCATCAGAAGAAGGATGTAATCCTTTCAAAACTATGTTCAACCCATAAATACCAGATAATTCTTTAAGTTTTTGAATTTTTTCTAACCCTACAAAACCCTGTTCCTTTTTGCTAGACGCTTGAGATTGTAACTCATCAAAAACTGCTTGAGGTATTATAATTTCAGAATTTTTAATTGAACCTGCTTCTATCTGGGCAATTAATTGACCATTAATTATAACACTAGTATCAGCAACAATTTTTGACAAATTTTCTATCCATTTTATTATATATTAATGCCCTAAATTAATTTTCCAAAAGTACAGTAATAGATTTTAAGACAGAATTGAAATCAAAGGGCTTTGAAATGTGAGATTTTGCACCATGTTCTAAACATTGACCAATAATTTTTTGATCATCACTTGCAGTGATTAAAATAATTTTTGCGTTAGGATCATAATCTATTACTTCTTTTACAACTGTCAAGCCATCTTTTTTGGGCATAGCCAAATCAAGGATCTACATTTTTTTTTACAATCCCAAAAGAAACGAGTGGGAAGATAAAAGGTCCTGTGTAAGTTCCGCTTAAAGAAAACAAACTTTTAGGCCTAAAATCACTTACTATCTTAAAAAAATGTACATTTTGATATTTAGGATATGGAACGGAAATATAAAAGAAATAAGGAATTTTACAAAAATTGTACTATGTATTTTGAATTTTTGCGTAAAAAAGGCACAATAGATTTCGATTTTGAGGATGAATATTATTTCACCATGCCTGCAATTTCAAATAATTAGATATACGCAAGATTTACGAGTCCGTTTAAATTTCACATATTATGGATTCAAGCCTACAACATCTGGCTGACAAAGCAATCAGACATGCAATAGATTCAGGTGCTGAGTATAGCGATGTAAGAGTTGAACAGCAAGAAAAAAAATCAGTACTCATAGAAAATGGAGAGATAGAATATGTTAGAAGTGATAGTAGTACTGGGATAGGCATCAGATTAGTAAAGGCAGGTACATGGAGTTTTTGTTCAATCACAAATCCAAATTCTTCTGAACAAATTATAGAGTTAGTAAATGAGGCTTTAAGAAATTCGTCACATTATACTAAAAACAAAAAAAATAAAATCAGCCTATATCCAAATGCTGTTAATAAAACTAAGATAGATTTTCCAGTTTTAAAAAAACCAGAATTAGAAGAATTAATAAAGATAGGATTTGAATGTAACAAAATTATTTCTGATACACCAAGAATCATTAAATCAATTGTAAATCCAT
Organism: uncultured archaeon; assembly: GCA_950073955.1. Taxonomy (GTDB): domain Archaea; phylum Thermoproteota; class Nitrososphaeria; order Nitrososphaerales; family Nitrosopumilaceae; genus Nitrosopumilus. Next base: position 4,419 of record CATMRH010000042.1, read on the forward strand.
GGTATACAACTAATTCAAAATATTTTGTAAACAGTGAGGGTTCAGAAATTGTACAGAATTTTACTGATGTAATAGTAGACATGATAGCTACAGCCCATGAATCAGGACTTACACAATCAATAAACATTACAGAAGGTGGAAGAGGAGGATTAGAGCTAATCATCGATAAAAACAAGATTCAACAAAGTGCACAAGAGATTGCTTTAAAGGCATCACAACTAATTGATGCAAAACCTGCAAAAGAAGAAAAAGCAACAGTAATAATGAATCCAGATTTTGTGTCATTACTTACACATGAAATATTAGGTCATCCATCAGAAGCAGATAGAGTTTTGGGAAAAGAGATGGCATGGGCAGGAGGCGCATGGTGGAAAGGAAAGATTGGAAAAAAAATTGGTTCAGAGAAATTAAATGTGTTTGATGATCCTACCATCAAAGAAAGTTTGGGGTGGTACTATTTTGATGATGAGGGGATTGAAACCAAAAAAACCACTCTTGTTGAAAATGGAATTTTAAAAAATCATATGCAAAATAGAGAAACAGCAAAAATTTTTGATACAGTCCCCACTGGAAATATGAGAGCAACAAACTACAGATTCATGCCTTTGATTCGTATGGCATGTACCTGTATTGGAAATGGAGATTGGAATGTAGCAGAGATGATAAAAGAAGTCAAAAATGGTTATTTAATATCAAATATGAAAATTCCGTCAATTGATATGAAGCGATACAATTGGAGTATTTCATGTCAATACGCACAAAAGATTGAGAATGGGGAAATCACTGATTTGCTAAGAGATGTAATTGTGATGGGTATAGCCCCAGAATTTTTTGAATCAATTGATGCTTGTGGAAATGATTTTACTGTAAGACCAATAACTAATTGTGGAAAAGGAGATCCTATGCAATCTATGATAATGGGTAATGGTGGACCATCAATACGAGGAATTGCAACAGTAAAGAGTGTAAATTAGAAAATGAATCAAGAATTAGAGACAATTAAACAAAATGTCATAAAATGTACAAAGTGTGATTTATGTAAAACTAGAACTAATGCAGTACCAGGTAAAGGAAATTTTCAATCAGATGTAATCTTTGTTGGTGAAGCACCAGGAAGAAATGAGGATAAAAACGGAGAGCCGTTTATTGGAGTGGCAGGAAAAAAACTTTCAATTGCACTTGATGAAGCAGGAATCTCAAGAGATGTAGTATACATTACAAATATTGTAAAATGTAGACCGCCAAACAATAGAGTCCCTAACACAAATGAGAGAAACACATGTCAGGAATATCTAAAACAAGAAATTTCCATAATCAAACCAAAACTTATTTGTATTTTAGGGAATACAGCATTTAATTCAATTTTAGGAGGATCTGAGATTACAAAATTTAGAGGTAAGGTAGTACGAAAAAATAATCTACTATATTTTCTAACTATTCATCCAGCTGCTACAATATACAATCAAAAATTAATGGATGTACTAAAAAAGGATATTGTAAAACTGTTTGATTTAATCAAAGATTTAAAAAATAATAAGGAGGTTCCGATTGATATTGAATACACTTCCTAGGGAATTTTATTTAAAAAATACAGTTACTGTTGCAAAAAATCTTCTAGGGAAGAGAATTGTTAGAAAAACAGGCAGGCACGAAATATCAGGAATAATTATAGAAACTGAAGCATACAGGCACAAAGATGATCCTGCAAGTCATGCATTTAGAAAAATTACTGAGAGAAATAAAGTAATGTTTGGAGATGTTGGAATAGCTTATGTCTATTTTACATATGGAATGCATTATTGTTTTAATGTAGTAGCAAGAAATCCAAAAATTAAAGCAGGAGCAGTTCTTATTCGTGCAATTCAACCTGAAAAAGGAATCAAGGTAATGCAAGAAAATAGACGAATGATAAAATTTGCAAATCTTACAAATGGGCCTGCAAAATTAACTCAAGCGTTAGAAATAACTAAAGAACAACATGGTGTAGATTTAACAAAACATTCAAAATTATTCATTACAGAGGGAATAAAAAAATCAGTAAAGATTTCTGCATCACCAAGAATAGGAATTAAAGAAGCAACCGACAAGTTGTGGAATTTTAAAATCAAAATTTAATCTTCTTCGGGATTGTTTTCATCCAAAGTCCATGGAGCAAATTTCCCCATAATTCTTTGCCAATCCAATTTCAAAAGTAGAACTATAATTGCAGTCATAATTGCTCCAAAAACAATAATTCCAATGTAAACAGGTGTAGCATCATCAATATTTGCCAAGAATGGTTCTATGAAAGATAATCCAATATAATGAGAAATAAAAACAATGATGTAACTAAGAACAATTTTGCCTGTAAGTGTTGCAATAAAAAATCTTTTTGGATTATACTTTGCCAATCCTAATGGAACAAATATGATATCATCAGGCATTGGGGTTGCTGCAGCAACAAATGCAGCTGCTGCACCATATTTCTTAACTAATCTCTCAAATGGGCGCATTCTTTTTCGAGTTTTTTCATTCATGATTCGTCTACCACTAAAACTAACAAAAAAGATCATTTGTTTTGCAACAGTAGCAGTTATTGCAGACAACAGTGCTAAAACATGTAGATCATATTCATTACCAACAGACATTGTAGCAAGCAGCAAAAATCCAGGCAATGGGACAAATGGAATAAGGGAACCAAAGAAATTAACTAAAGCTAAAATCAGATAACCATCTTCTGAAGCAAATGGAAATATATCAGTAAAATTCATTATTCAAACTATTTTTGGGCATTATTTATTGAAAACGAATATTTTTCAAGGCTTTAAACAAATGAAAATGAGTAATGTTAGAGAGGGTTATATTTTGACTCATACAAAACGAGGTAGTACCAGTCATGAGTTATGAGTTAATTATGGAATATTACCAACAGGCACAGGACATTCTAGCCAATAATGTATTTCAGGATTATGGAATTATTGGATTATTCTTGAATTCATTGTTGTCAGCTACTGCGTTACCTTTGCCAACTGAAATTCTGACATCTGCTTTGTTGATAGGAGGAGAAAACGTTTTTCTTGTTGCCATAGCATTAGTTGTAGGATCTACGATTGGTGGCCTGTTAAATTATTTTATTGGATTCGGTGGAAATAAACTAGTGAACAAATTCAGGAAAAAGAAAAATGGATATGCTGTCAGGCATGAAAAGAAAGGCAACAAATTACTTGATAAATTTGGTTGGGGGGCAATATTTTTTGCATCTTGGATCCCTGTAATTGGAGATTTCATTTTGATTTCTGCTGGTGCAAAGAAAATGAAGTTTACTAAGTTCATCATATTTATGGTCACAGGTAAAATAGTAAAGACAATTGCCGTGGTATCAGGATTTGCGTTAGTGTTTTGAGTTATATTTCAAAATAGATAGTGCGATTAACGTCAATGTTAAACAGGATTTAATAAAAAGAAGAAAATTTCATCAGGATGTTTAAACAATCATTAAAATATCATATTTTTACAATCAAATTATATGACTAACAATGACTTTAAAAAAATTTGTGGCAATATAACCGCCATAAGCCCATTTATCAGATTTGTGGGCGTGGTTGATGAGATGGGACAGTTGCTAGCATATAGAAGAAGACAAGGCCTAGAACCTCTTTTGGATGTCAAAGATACACAATATCAATTCTCACATATTGCCATAAAGACAGATCTGGAGGGATTTTTTGATAAGAATCTAGGAGAGGTTGAATTTGTTTGGGAAGAAAGGCAGAAAGTACAGACAATTTCTTTTGCAATCAAAAAATTAAGAGTGTGGATATCAATTGATAAAAAAGTTTTAAGAACTGAAATGTTAAGAATTATAGATTCATGTCTGCCAATTGTAAAAATACATTCTTAAATCTTTAACAACTTGTTCCGTTCGATTATCTAATTCAACATTATTTTTCATATTCATAAAGCCAACATCTAACATATCCAGTTTTAGTTTTAAATTTTGGAGGAACCTGTTTGCATTTTTCAATTGCCAAAGGACATCGCTCTATAAATCTACATTCTGTTGGGGCATCAAGTAAGCTAGGAGGAATTCCTTTAATGTATTTGGGAATATTTCCTTTTAGTGTTGGAATTGATTCTAAGAGTCCTTGTGTGTAAGGATGTTTTGGATTTTTGTAAATTTCTTCAGAAGAACCAAATTCCACCATATGTCCGCCATACATAATACCAATCTTGTCGGCAATTTCAGACAACACTGCCAAATCATGTGTAATTAGCATAAAAGACGTGCCACTTTTTTTGAGGTTTTTGAATAAATTTACAATTTCTGCCTGAATTAACACATCAAGTGCAGTAGTGGGTTCATCAGCAATTACAAATTTTGGTTTGAGAAGCAACGCCATTGCAATAACTACTCTTTGTTTCATTCCTCCGCTTAACTCATGAGGATATTTTTTCAAAATAGATTCATCTAGACTAACTGAATGGATGGCATCTGAAATTACTTGTTTAGCATCACCATCAAAGTTATGTTGCTTTAGAATTTCAATGAATTGTTCTTTAATAGTAAAAACAGGATCTAATGAATTCATCGCACCTTGAAAAACCATAGAGATTTTTTTCCATCTATAGTTTTCATCAAAATCAGATTCTTTCATTTCTAAAATGGAATTTCCATCAAATAGAATTTCACCTTCTACTTTGCCACCAGAAAGCATTCGGATAAATGACAGCCCCAATGTACTTTTCCCACATGCACTCTCACCTGCAATTCCCATAGATTTTCCATCTTCTAATTCAAAATCTACATCATCTACTGCATAAACTGGGCCTTTTGATGAATTGTACTTTGCTGATAATCCTTTGACCGAAAGAAAAGTCATATATTTCTTTGATCTAAACTAGAATTTGAGTTTATTTTATTAAAAACTGGTTTAAAATTCGCTATTTTTATCACATGATTCTGTTGTCATTTATTCCCTAAACACCGAAACCTTGACATGAGATAAAATTTGAGGATAAAAGATAGGTATGGTTTTTGTTAAAACTCACGACATTTCAGAACTAACTACAGAATTAATTGGAAAACAAGTGGTATTAGGAGGGTGGATTGAAGACCTTCGAAAATTAGGAAAGATGACATTTATTACACTACGTGATGTATCAGGAATTTCTCAAATTATTGTTAAAGGAGAATTAAACGATACATTAGGAGAAATTAACCGTCAAAGTGTTGTAAAAGTTAAGGGAATTGTACAAGAAACAAAAGCTCGAGATTTTGCTTTTGAGGTTAAAGCCGAAGAGATAGAAGTTTTAGCAAAAGCAATCCATCCATTACCAGTTGATCCAATTGGAAGGCTAGAGAGCAACATTGACACAAGATTAAACCATCGTGCATTAGATATGAGGAATCAAAGGACAGCATCAATTTTCAAGTTAAGGCATCACGTATTACAATCATTACGTAAAACATTATCAGAAAAAAAATTCTTAGAAATTACTACACCAAAAATTATCGGCAGCGCAAGTGAAGGTGGAGCAAATCTATTTTCATTAGATTATTTTGGAAAAACAGCATACCTTGCACAAAGTCCACAGTTATACAAAGAACAAATGACAATTGGATTAGAACGAGTTTTTGAGATTTCAAATTTTTATCGAGCAGAAAAGTCTCACACAGGAAGACACTTGACTGAATTTACTAGCATCGACATAGAGGCAGCATTTATGGACTATGAAGATGTCATGGATATTTTAGAATATTTAGTATTGGAGGTATACAAATTTGCATCTGAAAATTGCAAGAAAGAGCAAGAGGTAATTGGCCATACCATAGAAATTCCAGTCTCACCATTTGAGAGAATTACTTACAATGATTGTATTGAG
>CATMRH010000043.1 GCA_950073955.1 uncultured archaeon
AATTAAGAATGTGGGAACGCTTTTATGGAAAAAATTTAGCCAAATCAACAGTGCCTAACTGCCCAGAATGTACAAACAGAGAGAAAAAAAAGATTCAAACAAAATATGAAGCAGACACTCCAGAAGAAGAAAGAGGTAGAGATGATTTGTACAAATTGTACGATGAGATTGAAATTCCAATGAAAATGGATCCTGCTAGAAAGGGCAATTTTATTTGTAAGAGATGTGGATTATACGCAACAAGAGAACAAGTATCAGATATTAGATACAAACTAAATCAAAGAGAAAAAACACGTGAAGATAAGCATGATGACTACCTTGAATGGTGGCAAAAAAGTAAAAAAGAAAAACAAGAAAATTAACGTGAATGTAGTACATGACAAAAAAGAATGATGATTCAAAAGAATAAAGCTAGTCTTGTTTTATAGAATCTAACTGCTTTTTGAAAGATTTTCCTAATATTGGATTGATGAAGTAAGGAAATGTATTTTTCATCCACACTGCACCACGTACTACAGATGGAACTATGATTTCTAGTCTTGGAGAGTTTGCTGCCTTCAAAATTGTTTTTGCTACTGTTTTAGAACTAAGTGACATTGGTGAATATTTTGGCATTTTTTCAAACGAGGGACGATCAAAAAAATCTGTCCTGACCATAATTGGACTAACAACAGTGATTCCAACTCCAGTATCTTTTAGTTCGTGTTTAAGACCTTCTGAAAATCCCAACATTGCAAATTTAGATGCACAATATGAAGCAATTCCAGGCAGACCAAAGCTTGCTGCAACAGATGCAATGTTTACTATATGACCAGATTTCTTCTTTAGCATTGATGGAAGGAAATTTTTAATGCAGTAAATCATACCGAAGTAATTTGTTTTCATCTGTGATTCTATCTCATCTATAGAAAGATCAGATACAGACCCATAGATGGCAAAACCAGCATTATTTACTAAGATATCAATAGAATCAAATTTTTCTAAAACTATTTTTGACATTTCTTTTACTTGATCTTTTTTTGAAACATCACATTGGCAGACTAGTGTAGAGACATGAAAATCATTTAATTCATTTGCAACTTGTTCAAGTTTGTCTTTTCTTCTTGCAACCAAAACTATGTTAGCGCCTAGTTTTGCAAATTCTATTGCAGTTTGTTTACCAATTCCTGATGATGCACCAGTAATTAGAATCACTTTATTTTTGAAATCCACATATCAAAAAAATCATATGAAGATAAAGTGGTTTCTATGCAGTTTTTGGTTTTGATATTTTACTCAAGGCTAATTTTACTAAAAGTAGCCATGTAATCACAATTGGAACGTAATAAGTTGCAATTCTCCAACCAATAACTGCATCCCAAGCAATAACTCCTTTTGGTAGGTCAAAGTCAAATGGATTCAAATTATTGATATATGCTACAATTCCAAATTCAGCCAAACCAGAACCACCTATAGTAATTGGCAAGTTTCCAATTGCATTTGCACCCATTACTGCCATGATTGAATCAAATGCATTAATCACATATCCTGTTCCCATTGCAATGATCATAAATGATATTCCATAAAATGACCAAGACGCAAGTGACACTAGAAAAGATATTGTAAAGATTTTTTTAGATTCAGGAGTGTGTATGTTTTCTCTGATCATAGTACATGTATCTTCCATCCAAGAATTAGTTTTATCAATAATTTTAGTACCTTTTTCTTTTCCTAATTTTTTAACAAAATATACCAGTACTTTTGGAACTTGGAATGTACGTTTGGAAGATAAGAAGAACATTCCAGTCCACAAAGATGTTACAACAATGCTAGTGACTAAAATAATTATTCCAACAATATATGCTCCATTCAATAACGCAATTATTCCTGCTATTATGGATAACAAGCCTGCTGCAAGCACTTCAGTTACAATATCCATAATTGCAATCCATGTTGCTTTTGAAAGTTCTACTCCTTTTTTCTTCAAATAATAGATTACAATAAATTCTGCTCCAACAAACATCGGAGTTGTAAATTTGATAAATTCACTGCCAACTCTAACTCCTGTCAATTTCCAAAAGGAATCAAAATTACCAAGATATTTTCTTGTGATGTATGCAAATTTGATTCCTTGGAGACCTAGTTTGATCATCATTGCAAGAACTGCACCAACAAATGGAAAGAACCCAATTGCCAATACATCTTCTAATTTGATATCAAATTGAATGGCAATAATGAAAATTGGAATTAAGGTCACAGGTATAGCTACAAGTCTCCAATTCATTGATAATTTTTTTTAAATAATCAAATATGAAAGTTGATGGTAAAGCTAGTTTGAAATATAAGCAAAGAAAAATTAGACAGGATTGAAAACAATTTTTGTTTCTGGTACGGCAGGCGCAGGGAAATCATTGCTTACATCAAAGTTATACGAATATTACACAAAAAATGGAGCATTTGCAGCTGTCTTGAACTTAGATCCAGGTGTAGAAAATCTGCCATATACTTGCGATATTGATGTTAGAGACTTTGTTGATTATGTATCTATAATGCAACAGTATGATCTTGGTCCAAATGGCGCCTTAATAATGGCAAATGATTTGATTGCATCAAAAGTTGATGATATTAAAAACGAAGTAGACAGAGTAAATCCTGATTATCTAATTGTTGATACGCCTGGCCAAATTGAGTTGTTCGCATATCGTTCTAGTGGACCTTTTCTAGTAGAAAATATTTCATCAGAAGAAAAAACAAATATTTTTCTTTTTGATGGTGCTTTGATTAATACTCCGGTAAATTTTGTTTCAATTGCACTTCTTGCAACATCAATAAGGCTACGTTTGAAAATAGCGACAGTCAATGTTTTGACAAAAACAGATCTAATTGGTGCCAAATTAAAAGAGATACTACAATGGACAACAAGTCTGAGTACGTTAGAAAATGCTATTGGCAAAGAAGCAGATGGGGATACCTATACGTTGACTACAAACATTTTACGTGGTTTGAATCTTGGTGGATTTGCGCAAGGATTGATTCCAATTTCAAACGTTACAGGAGATGGTTTTGTAAATCTTGAAGGCGCTCTTAGTAGAATTCTTAACTTGGGTGAAGAGGTAGAAAACTAATTGGCATCAAAGATTACTGTAAAGGCACCATCATCTACCGCAAATCTAGGTCCAGGATTTGACGTATTTGGATTAGCAATAGATGCATTTCATGACGAAGTTACATTAACCAAAACAAAAAGTGGGGTTACTATAATTACAGACGATAAAATCCCAACAAATCCTGAAAAAAACACTGCAGGATTAGTTGTAAAAAATATGAAAAAAAAATTCAAAATCAAGGGCGGTATTGAAATTAAAATCAAAAAAGGAGTTCCTTCAGGATTTGGAATGGGAAGTAGTGCTGCATCAGCTGCAGCTGCTGCAGTAGCATTTGATAAACTGTTTGCACTAAGGCTTGATGGAAATTCTTTAGTAGAATTTGCAGGTTCTGGTGAAAAAGCCAGTGCTGGTTCAATTCATTATGATAATGTTGCTGCTTCTGTTTTAGGAGGATTTGTAATTGTAAAGACAGATCCTTTAGATATAATCAGAGTTGAACCTCCAACAAATCTTAGAATGTGTATTGCTGTTCCAAATATTGACGTTCCAAAAAAGAAGACCAAAGTATCAAGAAGTGTAATTCCAAAGAAAATTAAGTTAACTGATAGTATTTTGAATCTATCAAATGCATCAGCAATTGTTGCAGGATTTATGAAAAAAGATCCAGTGTTGATTGGAAATTCAATTAAAGATGTGATAGTTGAACCCGCAAGACGACATATGATACCAGGATTCGCCAAAGTCAAGCAAAATGCCCTAAAAGCAGGAGCGTTAGGTGTTACAATAAGCGGAGCGGGGCCCTCAGTAATTGCATTTTCAAAAAGTTCAGCTAATTTGAAAAAGATTTGTCTATCTATGTCAAGAGGATTTGCATCTAAAAAAATAAAATGTCAAACAATAATCTGTAAACCTACTAAGGGTGCTGCAGATAAGAGAAAATAATTTTAGGGGGATTTTATGAAAAAAGCAGTAATTGTATTTAGTGGAGGGATTGACTCTGTTTGTGCAGTTTCATTTTTAAAATCAAGGTATGAGTTGTATGGTATTACGTTTTCATATGGACAAAAGGCAAGCAGAGAGATTATAGCAGCAAAATCTTTTGCAAAGAAACTAGGGTTAAAGCAGCATAAAGTAATCGATATTGGTTTTATGAAAGAGTTGTATGGTGATTCCAACGTTTTAACAAGCACAAAAAGAAAGATTCCTAGTAAATTTGAGTACTCAATTGTGGTTCCAATTAGAAACGCAGTATTTCTATCAGTTGCATCAGCATGGGCTTTTACACTTAATGCCTCACTAGTTGTATATGGTGCTCATACTGGAGACAAACACTATCCTGATTGTAGACCAACTTTTGCAAAAAAACTAGAAGCTGCATTTAATCAAGGGGAGAATGATGGAATCAATTCAGGATTACGAAAGAGTATTAAGATTTGGTCACCTTATCGCGAAGGATTATCAAAGAAGGATCTACTAAAAGCTGGAATGAGAGTTTTGGGAGACTCTATCTTTAAGACTTGGAGTTGTTATTCAAATAAAAAATATCATTGTGGAGTTTGTGAATCTTGTAATAACAGAAAAATTGCATTTCAGAAAGCTGGTATTAAAGATAAAACAAAGTATCTAAAATAATTCTAGAAACGATTTTGAAGAATCTTCTTTTTTAGAATGAAGCCTCTAATTCCAATATACCACACTAAAAAGAACATTCCAAAAATTCCTGTGATCATATAGTTATGTACGTCTACTGGAAGTTCTCCAAATGAGTCAGTAATTTTAACTGCTGCTAGAAAGGAGATTACAATAAGAGCTACACATTCTATTGCATACCATATCCAATGAGGGAATGATTCTTTTGGAATGTGAATATTTGGGTGTACTACCATGTTTGTAATTAAAAAGATAGATTATTTAATTTTTCAGTATTTTGAAAAAGATGGATCTGAGGAACGTTTCCTAATGAGTGTCATTATGCTCTCTTTTTCTTCTTTATTTTCATAAATCCCTCTAAATGCGGATGAAGAGAGCATTACATCGTTTTTAACACCACGCATTTTCATACAGAGGTGTTCTGCATCTGCAAAAACTACAACACCCTTAACGCCTTGAGAATACAGCTCATCAGCAATATTTTTGGTTAGCCGTTCCTGAATTTGTAGTCTCTTTGAATATTTTTCAACTAATCTGACAAGTTTTGAGATTCCAAAAACTCTGCCATTTGGTGAGTAAGCAATGTGGATTTTTCCAAAAAATGGTAACATATGGTGTTCACACATCGAATAAAATTGAATATTACGTGCAATAACTACATCAGAATCTTCTGAGAATTGTACAGATAACTCCGAATCAGAATCATATCCGGAAAAGATTTCTTTGTACATATTTGCAATTCTTTCAGGAGTATCTCGTAATCCTTCACGAGTGGGATCCTCACCAACTTCAATGATTAATTCTCTAATGAGTTTTTTTACACGTTCTTTGTCCATTTGATATTTTCACAGAATTTTTCTAGTATTTGAACCTAATCAGATTTTTAGGCAGGTGTTAATGCTATGGGGCTCCAATAAATTTGTGCAACTGAGGAACTACCTTGACATCAATGTAGTAAGGATATACTATATCATACAAATTCAATAAAAGATCCAGTGATGGTTCAGAAACACCATAGGTAGGCTGAATGACAAATCCATCAATATCATCTTTAGAGATGACATCAAAAATTTGCTTTGTCAATTCTTCAAATTCGTTTAACTGAGTTTTGGAGCTAACTACAATTTTGATGTAAGTCGTTTTCTTTGCCTTTACAGAAGATTCAAGACATTTCATTGCATGAACAATTAATTTTTCATAGTGTTTTGAGTCTACAAAATCAGAGTCTTTTGTTTTAAATTCAATTTTAACAATATCAAAAAATGGTAAAACATGATTAAATCTATCAATATCAAAACATGATGATTCAAGATATGTAGGAATTTTTTTGTCTTGGATATGCTTTGCAAGTAGTGCTACAGCCTCATGTTGGATTAATGGATCACCTCCAGTAAAATTTACTTTGTAAGTTTGGTTTTTGAGATTGGAATCAATTAGTTGATTTGCCTCTTCAATTGTATATTCTGTACCAGAATCAAGAGGAAGAGATTCTAATGTATCACAATAAAAACAAGTGAAAGGACATCCTGCAAGTCTCACAAATAGAGTCTTTGTTCCATAAAGAATACCTTCGCCTTCAACTGATGTAAATATCTCAAATAGTCTTACTTTCATGTAATATTCGTAATTTTTTTCATTATTAATTCAATGAGTTTCTACTAATGCATAACTGGTTCTTTCGAGTAGAATAATCCAGAGATAAAGAACACTATTCCTAAGATTCCAATAGTGCTTCCAATAAGTTCTATTTGATTTTGAAAATAACTTTCCATTGGAGCCCATAACCATGCCATCAAAGCACCTACAACAATCATTGGAACTCCTACTCCAACTGTAATTACTTTAGAGGCCATGTTCATTTGTGTTTCAAAAATGTATATGAAGTTTATGATAATTTAGCTGGATTTGTTTTGCTTGTACTGATTTCAGTTCATCGATTGAGATTAACTATGAGTTGCTTTGCAGAAATGATCTTATTTTCAGAATCATAGGCTATTACATAGAGCATTGCAATTGAACTATTAGGGAATGGTGTTACATTGTTTAATGTTACACTATCACCAGATGTAAATTTTTCAGTATTTGGATTACAGCTAACACAACCTATTTTGTAATTTGTTGCTTGATCATCATGATTCCAAGTAATTTTAACAGTTGCAGAATTACCATCAAAATTTGATACAGATATTCGAATATTATCAAGTGATTCAGCAAATGCAGGATTTCCTAAAAACACACTAGCCACTAAAATTAACAAGCCTAATGATGCAATAACTTTCAATTCTCTTCCTCCAAATCGTTTCTTAATTTAACCATATTTAGTAGGTCTTTTTTATAAATTTCAACTACACCTAATCTTTCTAGTCGTTTTACTGCTCTCCACATAGTAGTTCTAGGTTGAAGGAACTTCTTTCGTAGATCGCTCTCAAAAACTTGGCCCCCATTTTTAGAGATAAATTTTACAATTTCTTTGTCATCTTCACGCATTTCAGGTCTAAGATTGAAAATTGTATAAGTGTCTAAAGATTCTGGTTCTGATTGTTTTTTAGGTAATTCTGAAACATAGACTTGTGAAGATTTTGATTGTTTTTTCTTGATAAGAATTGCAGCTGTAATACCTGCAGTAATTATTAGTCCAAAAATTAATCCCATAGTCATAAAATCAAGTGTGTATTCACGTTGATTTGTAGTTGGTTCTGGAATATTTCCAAAAATGTAATCTATTTGAGCAGGTCCACTGAAAAGTTCTAGTTTAATTTGTTCGTCAATTTGTTTCATATTATTTGGCAAAACACTCATTCCAACAATTACAGAGTTTTCTGGCATTAACAATGAGTAATTTAATGGAGAATTAAATGAAAAAGTCCAGACTCGACCTTCTTTTGAGATTAAATCATGAATGTCATAGTCAACAGTGATACTTGAAGAACCGAGAGTATCAACTATTGCTTTATCATTAATAATATCTCCAGATAATATAGAGTCATTTTCCCCAATAGCAACAAAATTGTCAATGGAAGAACCAAAGAGACTTAATTCAAAATTAGAAGAATCTACATCTATGTGAGAGGAAATGTGTGTAGAACCATCAGACTGAATGATTAGATCCAGAGTTCGAGTAGAACTAAATGAGGTCTGCAAAGGTATCGTCAGTGCAATAATAATTAAGCCAGCAAGTATCAAAGGTGCCTTAACCATTGTTTCAAGAATACCATCAGTCCTTACAAAAAGCATTCCATCTTCTCGAAGATACTCTTTCCTATGAATTTGTACGATTTCGGGTTTCATAGGCTTAATACCTTAGATTCATACTTTCTACAAGTCCCTGAAATTTCTTAAACTCCTGGAAAAATTCAAGTCCTTTTTCAGTAATCTGAAAGACTCTATTTCTGTCATTTTTAATGGAGTCGACCAAACCTGCTTCAATTAGTTTCTCACATTTGTCTAGTACTGCATAGTGAGATAGGTTGGCTTTTCGAGAGATTGCAGATACAATGATTCCATCACGACCGCCATCGGCTGTAACGTTTAAGATATCACCCATTATGCCCATTTCTGATCTGTATTGTTGTTTTGACATGCTATAGTACAGAATTATTTAGTTTAAGAGGAACATTATGAAACGTCAAAGCGGAACATAAAGCGGAACAGAGATTTAGTTGGAGAAACACCTTGATTTTTCAGAAAATTGATGCGGGGAGAAAATCATAACTTTTTTTCTTTAGTTGACTAAAAATCATTCACAAGGTCAGCTTTGCGATTCATAGTAACTTTTTATTCTCAGATTGAAAAGAAAATCATAAAATGTTTGATAAATTCAGAGAAGGGGAAGGAGAGATGGTAGAAGAAAGAATACAAGAAAATGCTGGAGAATCTGTAGAATCTACTTCAACAGCTGAATCTGGAAGTGAGATTGGAATTGGAGAATTGATAGGAAAACGTGCAAAATTAGAAGAGGCGATAGATTATGTTGGTTTGATGATTAAGAATCTTAAAGACAAGAGAACTTTGCTTGAAAAAGACATTGAAGAAGAATCAGTAGATGTTAAGAATCTCAAAGAAAAACTACAGAAAATTAGTGAATACATAGAAGAGGAAAATAGAGGAATTAAGGAGCTTGCAATTAAGAGACAACATGTAGAGAATGAAGCTGATGAAGTAGGCACAATCATCAATACATTAAGAGATAGGCTTTCAGGGATTGATAGAATTATTGGTGATGAGGGGGACAGAGTTAAGAGAATTAAAGAATCCAGAGAACAATTAGATGATTGATTCCATGTTCAATTAGACATAACTTAGTTAGATCTTTGAGATGACAGTTTAGATTATTAAAAATATCAAATGTTGAAAAAATTTTAGAGTTAAAGGAATTTTGAAGTAGTTGCTTCTTGAGTATTTGTTGGAACTGAAGGAAACATTTGATCTGTAGTACTTTCTGCAACAGCAGCAGCCTCTTTTAGAATATTTTCAGATTCTAAGTTAGTAGTTTGATCAACTCCAAATGTTGCATCGCCTGAGAAACTTTCTGTCATAAAGCCTCCAAGCATCTCTGCCATTTGGCCAATTTCTTGCTCAGCTCCAGGCATTATTTTTCCAAGAGATGATTTTAGATTCTTCATCAACCCCACTGTTGGCATCATTGCTACTACAGTATCTCCAAGATCACTGCAAGTAGTTAGGCGTAATTCAATTTGTTCTAATGCTATTCTAGCACTACTCAAAATTTTTGTAACTTTTCTTATCTCTGCTAATTCATTACAAAGAACCTTGGTGGTTCGAGTATCATGTTTTTGTGTCGCCTCTACAATTCTTTGAAATAATTTTACATCACGTTCTTGTAAGTTTGTTAACATCGAATCTAATTTGTTAATTTGTAATTGTAATTTTTTAACTGCGTTTGAAATTCGTGGTTTTAGTGGTCCCTTAGGCTTGATAGAATCATTAATTTTTTCAGCAATACCTGATTTTGGTGGGTTTGACCATTTACTAGATAAATTAGACATAAAACTCGATTTTAGAAAATGTACTTAATTTCAGGTGTGAAAATTGATTTACACTTGATAAAATTTCATTAACAAAAACTAAGCGATAGAAATAGTCTTTCTTTAAGCCTCTAAAAGGCAGAGATCTTTTATTTTTGTAAACAAATACTTTGAAATAATCTATTTAGATATTTTTAAATTGTTCTAAAGAACATTTAGATATTTTTCAAAAGCAACATTTTAAAATACTAAAAATCTAATATAATTTATGGAGCCAAACTTAAAGTTTGAAATAAAGAGGAAATTTATTCATATTTTTGCACTTCTTTATATTGGGATATATTTATATTTTGCAAATAGATTTAATCATAATATAGGGTTGTTATCTTTAACTATAGTTTTAGCATTTTTTTTAGTTTTGGAATAACGTTTAAATTCAAACTTTTCGTCGAACATGGATAATTGGAAACACAATGAAGCAGAGTTATTTTCCTCATTCGTTTTTTTTTATAATATTCAACAGTTTTCTTTATTTCTTTAATAT
>CATMRH010000044.1 GCA_950073955.1 uncultured archaeon
TGCTGGAACATCTCCAATTGTTTGAAATGCCCCTCTCTTGCTTGTGTGGTTTTTTCTTACCCTAGTTCCTAGATGACATGCAATTGTTTCATCATTTTCATCTTGGTGCATGACAATATAGACACCTTTAGTCTTACTTTCTGTGATAAACTTTGTTGCGCTGATCAAATTTAGTGCTGCATCTGATGAAGCACGATCTGATGATCTTTGTGATCCAACCAACACAATTGGAATCGGAAATCCTGCAAGTGCAAATGAAAGAAAGGATGATGTATAATGCATGGTATCTGTACCATGCGCAATAATTATTCCTGTATAATCTGATTTAGAATATTCGTTTATCTTTTCAGCAATTTGTAACCAATGTTCTGGCATTATATTTTCAGAATATTCTGAAAATAGAACTTGTGCATCTATGTTAGCAATTTTAGCAAGTTCTGGAACTGATGAATTCAATTCTTCAGCAGTTAATACAGGTGTAACTGCACCTGTTCTGTAATCAATCTTACTTGCAATTGTTCCCCCAGTTGATAATAACAGAATTTTGGGCAATCCTGCTATTTTTTCTATCTTTTCATCTTTCTCAATAATTTTTTTTGTAGATTGATTCTTTTCAATTTTTTCTATCTTTGCAATTTCTAAGCCAATGTTGTAGCCACTGTTTAATTTCAACACAATATGTTTATCATCACTGTGCTCATACCTTGGCATTATTATGCCTGAATAAGTAATATCTGCCAATATCTTAACAGAGTCCCCAACTGAAATCTGATTTGCCTTTAGGAATTTTAATGAATTTCCCTCATATCCTCTATGTTCTGACATTTATGAGGATTAGATTTGTTATTTTATTAAAACTACCTGTAATAGGAAGCTACTAGTTTTTCGCCCAACTTTAGCTCTTTTTGTTCTCTGACTTTCTTAACTGATTTTTCAAAGTGTTCCATAGTTACTTTGACATCCATGCTCTGTTTCTCAACATCTTTGACATCTGGATTCTTATCTAAGAATTCATGAATAACTAAAGAAACTGCAGTATTTGCAACGGCTGCTACGTCTGCACCACTAAGTCCATCAGTCATTTCACTAAGTTTATCATAATCAATACGTTGAGATGTACTTTCATCAGTAACTGTTGGTATTTCTCTAGCAGTAATTTCCAAGATTTTCTTTCTACTATCTTTGTCTGGAAGTGGAATCTGAATAATCTTATCAAATCTTCCTGGTCTTAACAATGCAGGATCAATCATATCTGCTCTGTTTGTTGCAGCTAAAACTACAACACCATGCATATTTTCCATTCCATCCAATTCTGTAAGTAATTGGCTAACGACTCTTTCACTTACTTGAGTTTCTCCCCCTGCTCCTCTGATTGGTGCTATCGAATCAATTTCATCAAAGAATATTACACATGGTGAAGATTGACGTGCTCTTTTGAAAATTTCTCTAATACCTCTTTCAGATTCGCCAACCCATTTTGATAAAAGTTCAGGACCTCTCACTGAAATAAAGTTTGCTTCACTTTCTGTAGCAACTGCTTTTGCAAGCAAAGTTTTTCCTGTACCACTTACGCCGTGAAGTAAGATGCCTCTTGGCATTTTGTGACCTAATTTATCATAAAGACCTGGATATTTCATTGGCCATTCAACAGCTTCTTGCAGCTCTCGTTTGACCTCGTCTAAACCTCCAATATCTTCCCACTTTACATCTGGATTCTCAATGAAAACTTCTCTCATTCCAGATGGTATTACTTCCATCAATGCTTTTGAAAAGTCCTCCGCATTAACAATAAGTTTATCCAATGTTTCTGGAGGGAGTTTCTCTTCTTGTAAATCCAGAACAGGGAGTAATCTTCTCAAACATTTCATTGCAGCTTCTTTACAGAGATATTCTAAATCTGCACCAACATATCCGTGACTTACTGATGCAAGTTTATCTATATTGACATCATCTGTTAATGGCATATTTCTACTGTGAATTGACAGTATGTCTTTTCTTCCTTTTTTATCTGGAACTCTAATCTCTATTTCTCTATCAAATCGACCTGGTCTCCTAAGTGCAGGATCAATTGCATTTGGTCTATTTGTTGCAGAAATAACAATAACTTTACCTCTTGCCTCCAATCCATCCATTAATGATAACATTTGAGAAACAACTCTTCTTTCAACTTCACCTGTAACTTCTTCTCTTTTTGGTGCAATGGAATCAATTTCATCAATAAAAATTATTGATGGAGATTTTTCTCTTGCTTCTTTAAAAATTTCTCTTAGTCTTGCTTCACTTTCTCCATAAAACTTACTCATAATTTCTGGACCTGAAATACTGATGAAGTGTGCATTACTTTCATTTGCAACTGCTTTTGCAAGTAACGTCTTGCCTGTTCCAGGAGGACCATACAATAAGACACCTTTTGGTGCTTCAATTCCTAACTTTTCAAAAATTTCTGGGTGTCTTAATGGAAGCTCAATCATTTCTCTAACTTTTTTAATTTCATCTGTTAAACCACCAATGTCTTCATATGTGACTTGTGGAACTCCACGTAATGTCTCTCCTTTTTCTGCAATGTGAAAAACAGTTTTTTGAGTAACTAAAACTGCATCAGCTGCTGGCGTTACCCCTATAACTTGAAAAGTTAAACGTCCACCAAAGTATGGAACCATTACATTATCTCCTTTAATCAAAGGAACACTTTCTAAAGCATCTGCTAGATATCTTTCATCAATTGGAGGAATAGCTTCTAGTGGCGCAACCACTATTTTTTCTGCAGCTACTGCCTTTATTTTTCTCACTGAAATTGAATCTCCAATAGCAATTCCTGAATTATTTCTACCAAGTCCGTCAATTCTGATAATTCCTTTTCCTTCATCAGATGGATATAATGGAAGACATTTAGCAACTGTTCTTCTTTTACCTTTAATTTCTATTACATCACCAGTAGAGGCACTTAGTGTGTCCATAGAATCATAATCGATTCTTGCCACACCTCTTCCAACATCTCTTGTATATGCCTCAAGAACTTTGAGCGAAAGAGCATTTTGACTCATACAGAAAAGCCATTTTTCTAATTTTTATACCTTTGTGGTAATTTTCATAAACAACAAACAACGATCACAAGCTTAAAATCATCTGTGCAGAGGAAACGAACAACTTGGGTAAAAGACCATTAGTTAGACGACGTGGCCGTGGAGGACATCAATTTAGATCTACAGCTACAGGAAAAGTAGGTTCTAAGGCAAATTATCCTCGTTTTCCACTATCAGAACAACATGAAGGTAAAATTATTGATCTAATTCATGAACGTGGTAGAGAAGCACCATTATCTAAAATCAGATTTGAGGATGGTTCCATTTCATTTGTTCCTGCAGTACTAGGAACTAAAGTAGGTATAACTTTACAATTTGGATTAAAATCAAAAATTGAACAAGGAAATGTCATTAGTGTTCAAAATATTCCTGATGGGACAACTGTATGTAACATTGAAAAGCACTTTGGAGATGGTGGTGCTATAGTTAAATCCGCAGGAACTGATGCAACTATTTTCTCTCATGGTGATGAAGGTGTTACTGTAAAACTACCTTCTGGAAAATTTACTACTCTTAATCCAAAAAATAGAGCCATGATTGGTACTCTTGCTGGAGGCGGAGCTGGTGAAAGACCATTGATGAGTGCAGGTAATACATGGAGAAGTTTCAGATCAAAAGGAAAGAAATTTCCAATTGTTAGAGGTGTTGCTCAAGCCGCTTATGTTCACCCACATGGTGGTGGCCGTCATCAACATGTTGGGCAAAGTTCAACTGTCTCAAGAGATGCACCTCCTGGTGCAAAGGTAGGTAGTATTGCTGCCAGAAAGACTGGTAGAGCTAGAATTAAAGAAAGAAGGTAGTTTTTCTTTTAACCTAAAATTGATTAACAGCTCACTGAAATTAATATTTGAATGTCAAATCAACGAATTAGAATCATTGTAACTGGCAAAGTACAAGGCGTATTTTTTCGTCAGGCACTAAAAGTGATGGCAAAGAAAAATTATGTTTTTGGATGGGTTAAAAATCTTAAAGACGGTCGTGTTGAGGCTGTTTTGGAAGGAGATGAAGAAAAAATTAGTAGACTTGTTGAATGGTCGCATGGAGGTCCTGCTAACGCCAGAGTTGTAGATGTAGAGATACGTAACGAAAAATTTTCTGGTGAATTTACAAAATTTGATGTTTTGTATTAATGAATCTCTTCAAATGCAACTTTGAGTATTTGACTAAATTCTGAAATTAGCTGGTCTTTTTTGATCTGAATAATTTGTATAGACTCTTTTCGGTTTTTCTGAATTTTGATGATGACTCCTTCCCTTTGAGGTTCTACATCTACAAACCATCTAAACGTCATTGATTTACAAAAAACAACTCTATGCATTCTAACATCTTCTACTACATTTTCTCCCAAAGAGAAGCAAAATTCTCTGATTGAATCAAAAAGAGGTAACACTGAACTTGGAATTTGTTTCTTAAAGTCTTCATAACTCCTCTTATTGCCAAATGAGATTATTCCTTCCATGATTTTGCAAAATTGATTTTAATTATAAAGGTAGTAGATCTGTTGGCTCCAGTCTAGACAAATAGCCCCATTTCAAGGCATACAAGATCCGCCACGTTGACGAGGAAGCATGGATGTCCCACCTTAGGATTGCTCCCTCCCGGACCTCATCCCTTTCAATGGTTCGGTCTTAGAAGTTATCCCTTCGGATAGTTCTAGTCCTGCAACCATCCGCCTCGGCGTGATTTCATTTCCGCACACCAAGCGGGAATTACCCATCTAGAGATTTACCCAACAGTTACTGATCTCTGCATATAGCCGGTTTCAGAATAGGGCACGGCTAGCACCCTGATCTTACCTACTACCATTTTTCCTAAAGAAAGTATGTTATATTTGCATTAGGTTTGATTTGCTTTTAGTTTTAAAACCATGTTACAAACCGAGCATACATTCCCTGTACATTCATTACCACACTTTTCACAAATTGTTTTTTGTTTATAATTAGAATTCTTTACAATTTGAGATACTTTGAGAACTGATTGATACAAATTATTTTTAATTCCACTATGCTTACTTTCTAATGAATTTAGAAATTCACGAATTTCTGTTCTTATTCCTTCACTCATATGTGGACACGGTTCTGACTGAAATGGTATATCGTTTGTAAATGCATAAAACACTATTTCAGATTCGTATATCTCACAAAATGGTTTTATTTTTCTTAAAGAATTTGTAGACGTATCTGGATCCATCCATCCAATCTTATTTGTATCTCCTGAAAGCATGTTTATGACAAATGTTTGTAATGTATCATCAAGATTATGACCTGTTGCAATTACATCTGCCCCAATATCTTTTGCTGCAAAATCCATTGCACGTCTTCTAAGTGTACCACAAATTGAACATGAAGAAGTTTTTTTGTTTTCCCTTAATTCCAATGCTTCATCAAGCGTCAATTCAAACAGATCTTTGTAAGAGTAAACTTTATGTTCAACACTTAATTCTCCACAAAATTTTTTAACAATCTCTAGTGCCTCATCTCTATAACCTGGAATCCCCTCATCAATTGTAATTGCCTTAATTCTAAAATTATGAGTTAATGCCATTTCGTGAATAATTTTTAGTAATGCTAGAGAATCTTTTCCACCAGAGACTGCAACAGCCACTAATTCATCATTTTTAATCATATTGTATTTTGAAATAGTTTTAGCAGTTTTTCTAACAATAGAATTTGAGAAACATTGTGAGCATAGTTTTTGACCTGAATATTTTCTAGTATAGGCTGCCTGATTTTCGCATTTATCACATATCATAAATTAAAGTATTTTTTTTCATTAATGATTCTTTAGGTATTTTTTATATTGTAAACCATCCAGATTTCATGTAGGATAAAGCAATGTTTAGACCAAACACAACAAAGGTGAATGCGTAAATTCCCCACATAACCCCATTTACTGCATTATCTGAAATTCTTTTATCAATAATTGTATGAATGAATTTTCCTCCATCTAATATTGGTAAAGGAAGCATATTGATTATTCCTATGAAAAATGAAATCATCCAAAGCCATAACAAGAACATTGAAACATTGAAATCAACATTTGTCCAGTCAATGAAATCCATTACAGGTTTGTATGGAATTGAATTATCTCTCATAATTCCTATTAATCCTCTTTCAGGATCTTCAGGTGCTGGCATAATCTCCACACCAAATTCTAATGTTTGACTATCTCTAAGTACAGAAACACTAGCTGTTTCTCCTGGATTTAAGATGGGAAAATCAGCCGGACCATGGATCGGTATATCATTAATTGAAGTAATAACGTCATTTGCAAATAATCCAGCTTGTTCAGCTCCTGAATTTGGTATGATTGAAAGTATCAAAACTCCTTGTGATAATTCATAAAATGTGTTTAAGATAACTTCCCCAAATATTGGAAGGCTATCTAAAACCATTCCAAAAAGTGGATTTGTTAACATAATAGCACCTAAAACAATTGCGAACATTACATTTGATGTAGCACCTGCTCCAATTACTCTTAATTTTGAAATCTTTTTTGCCTTGTCGAATTCTTCCTCATCTGGTTCTACAAATCCTGCAAACAATGCAATAAATATTGCAAAGCCTCCTGTTTTGATCTTTATTTTTTCTAATGCAGCTACTATACCATGTGCTCCTTCATGCATAACTAGTACAATTGGTATTGATAGTAAAAAGAATGCAATAGCAGGTGCAGAAGTTAATGTTACTCCTGGAATAAGTACAGTTAATTCTGCAAATTCATCTTGTGCAACAAAAAAGTTTGATATATTATTTAGTAAAAAGTAAAATGCATAACCCATCATTAGAAAACCTGCAATTACACTTACATCAGCAAAAACCCTGATTCCTCTTCTTGTTCTACTTAGAACTCTAATGAGAACTGAATTAACTTGTTTGTTTTTGTATACAAGGCTATATGCCTTTATCTCAACGCCGTATTTTTGTAATTTTAGACCTTTTGCAGTTACAAAAATGATAACCCAAGCAATTAACACATAGATTATCGCATTCTGAGTAATAAAATCAAGTTCCAAACTAATTGTTAATTTTTTAAAGTACGTACATTTATCGGTTACTATGAAACCAGTAATAATCATCTCAACATATCCTAACAAAAAGTCAATCACAAAAATTGCAAATGAGTTTGTAAAAAATAAGATAGTTGCATGTGTCAACATTTCAAAAATTTCTTCAATTTATTCTTGGAATGGAAAAGTGGAAAATGCATCTGAATATCTTGCTATATTCAAAACTACAACAAAAAACGAGAAACTACTAAAAAAGAAAATTAAAGAAACTCATCCATATGATGTTCCTGAAATTGCAGAAGTTGATGTTACTTCTATTAACAAGTCATATCTAAATTGGTTAATAGAATCTACAAATTAAGATTCTATCGCATATCGTAATAAGGAAACTATTCCACCTAAACCTGTAACTCTTAGACCAATATCTGTAGATGAATCAACACTGTAAATTTTTACTCCCTTACTTTCAACATCATTTAGAAAATCTATCATTTTTTGCTCATTATCTTGAATTGCTTTGTCTGAAAATACAAGGGATTCAACTGCTCCTATTTGATTTGCATTAAAAGTTTCATCAAATCCCATAGTAAACTTTCCACTCTTCTTGTTTGCAAGAAGCATTATCTCATCGATGATTGATGATACTTTGGCAAGCTTGCTATCTGACATAATCTCCTTCATTGTTTGAGATTTTGTAAATATGTAAATTCCATCTTCTCCACCAGAATCAATTCCTTCAACAACCTGAACTTTGTATTTTTGTGATTTTTGAATGAAATTAACAAATCTTTTTTTTGTTTCACCAGGACCAAAAACTACTATTGAATCCCCTTTTTTGAAAACAGTTGATACTGCTTGTTGTACTTGCTCAAAGAATTTTTCAATGTTGAAGTTAGTTTTGTATCTCTTTCCACCAGAACCTGAATAGATATTTGGAATAAATTCTAAATGTGTACCTCTCAATCTTGCAATTCCACAATCACCAGTATCAATTGCAACAAGTACAAAGCCAACCTGACTATTACTTGATATTAGAAGATTCTTTTCAATTGGTGTCCATCTTTTCTTTGAAATTGTTATTCCATCATTAATTTTTATAATAAATGAATGATGTGAGCCATGTGGTACTGATTCATTACTTGATTCAGAAATCGTTCCACCTATTCTTAACCTATCTAAGACATCATCAAGTGAAATTTTTTCTACTGTTAACGCAATTCTAACCTTAATTCTTTCTCCTTTGTCTGGTCTTGAATAATCCTTATCTTGTTTTAGAACTCTTGTTGTATCTCCAATTACTTTGTCATTTTCTTTAATTATGCGACGTAGATTCAAAAGATCATCTGAATCTTCTGGCATGACAGAAATTGAATTCTCATCAATAATCTTTGTAATCATGATATTATTCTAATATACAAAAAGAAAAGAGTTTAGCTTGTAACTTCGTTAGTTTCTGCTTCTTCAGATTTTTTCTTCAGATAGTTTTCAACCCAATCTAAAGTAAGTACACCTGATTCTGCTAGATTTGTAAGAGAATTTGAAGAAGCTTCTCCTGAAACTTTACCATTATTTCTTTTCAACTGACGCCATTTTAGGGATGTGTTTCCACTTTTTGAATTATAAATAATTCCAAGAATATCTCTTGCGTTTACAAATGTAATGTCTCTAATTTTTTTCAAAGTTACTTTATCTGCTGCTTCTACGTAAACTGATCCCAAATCGCCCTCTCTTTCTGGAAATACCTCAAAATCTTCCAAATAACTTCTTGGTGCATAAGATCTACATGTACTTGAAAAGATAAATCTTCGAAAACTTTCCACTGAAGCTGGCGTGTCAATTGTAACCATTTTGAATGATTAACCTATTAGCCATTTATCAAGCTTCTTGAAAGACTCAATAGGAATCTACCTGAAATACCACTTGCGGGCGGTGATGAACCTATCCCTTTGAATGATGATGAGGATCTTGAGTTCTGAGCCTGCCTTAGGATTTTAATGGACGATTTGCTTTGAATAAATATGAAATCTCTAACTGACTATCTTACATTTCATGTTAAAACGCGAAGAGCCTTTGTCAATATTACTCCTGACATTAGAAAACTAGTTACAAAAAGTAAAATCCAGGAGGGACTTTGTCTTGTAAATGCAATGCACATCACTGCCAGTGTTTTCATTAATGACAACGAAAGTGGTTTACATAAAGATTATGAAAAATGGTTAGAAGGCTTGGCACCACATGAACCAATTGATCAGTATGATCACAACAAAACTGGTGAGGACAATGCAGATGCTCATCTAAAACGACAAGTAATGGGACGAGAAGTGGTAGTTGCTATCACTAATGGTGAATTAGATTTTGGTCCATGGGAACAAATTTTCTATGGAGAATTTGATGGAAAAAGATCAAAAAGAGTTTTAGTTAAAATAATTGGTGAATAGTTTTCTATCCAAAGTCTACTTCGCGTTTTTGACTTTGTGATTCATTCTTTCTTGCAGCAAATCTATATTCATCATCATGATTTTGAGGCCCATGTCCACATTTTACACATGCTATCTTAAATCCATCATCGTTTTTTTCATATGTTTCACATCCACAAAAACATGCCATACTAAAATATAATTTCTAAGATGATATATCTTTTAGGATACAATTTCACTTAAACTGATTTACAACATTCACCCATTGGAATTTCACGATCATGTGGACATTTTCTTGGATGCTTTAGCATTGTACAAAGAGCATTTGTAAATTCCTTTTTCATATGATGTTCAATACCACATACCATTTCCTCATCAATTTTCACTTTTAGTGTGCTTTCCATGAGAACTTCTAACAACCTACTATTTCTCATCATATTGGCACCAACTACTTGACCTTCTTCTG
>CATMRH010000045.1 GCA_950073955.1 uncultured archaeon
AGTAGTTCTTCATCTATTACGCCCAAACTTTTGAGCCTATTTACAACGTCTTCTAGATGTTTTGAATATGTGGTAACACCATCTTTTCTCATCATTCCAGAATGTTTCTTTTTGGCAAATAATTCAGCATTTTTTACTAATTCCAAATGTATCTTCTACAATACTCAACAATTAACTCATTCCATCTAATACACAATATAGTAATAATCAAAAGAGCTCAGAAACATATTGGAAACAAGAATAGTTTTCCACATAGATTTTGATTATTTTTATGCTCAATGCGAAGAGATTAGATCTCCAGATTTAAGATCAAAACCAGTGTGCGTTTGTGTCTTCTCAGACAGAGGAAAAGACACTGGTGCTATTGCCACAGCCAACTATATTGCAAGAAAATATGGAGCCAAGTCAGGAATACCCATAATCTTTGCAAAAAAAAGACTTGAGGAAAGAAAAGATGCAGTGTTCCTGCCAGTAGATTTTGACTATTATATCGAGATATCTGAAAAGGCGATGAAAATAATGAAAAACAGTGCAGACGTTTTTGAATATGTAGGAAAGGATGAAGCTTATTTAGATGTAACAAAAAGAGTTGAAGGAAATTTTGAAAAAGCAAGTCATCTTGCTCAGCAAATTAAAAATTCAATTAGAGATGAAATAAAACTTAGTTGTTCCATAGGAATTTCGCCAAACAAGTTAATTTCAAAAATTGCATCAGATTTTAAAAAACCTGATGGCCTTACAGTTGTACCCCCAGATAGAATTGATGAATTTTTGGAACCGTTAAAAATCAGAACAATACCAGGGATTGGAAAAAAGACTGAAGAAAGATTTTCAGAAATGAATCTAGAAACAATTCAAGATTTAAAAAAATTAGATGTTTTTTCTTTAAACAAAGAGTTTGGGAGAAAGAGTGGAACTTACATCTATAATGCAGTAAGAGGAATAGATAATGAACCAGTTAAGGAAAGAGAAGATAGAACACAATACAGCAAAATTGTAACTTTGAAAAAAGATTCTAAAGAGTATCAATTTCTATCTGTAAATCTAATAAAGTTATGCAAGGAAGTACACAATGTTGTTATGAAAAACAATAGAATGTTCAAATCAATTGGAATACACTTTGTTCAATCAGATTTATCAAGCAAGTCAAAATCAAGAATGTTAAGAAACCCAACTTCAAATCTAGAGGAACTAGAAAAAAATGCTGATCAATTACTAAAAGTAGCTCTAGAAAACCAAACACTCACAATTAGAAGATTAGGGGTCAAAGTTGCCGAACTTTCAGAAGTTCAAGGGCAAAGCGACATTACAAATTATTTTTAGGGAGATTTACCAGCAGATTCTAACTTCTTTAGACGTCGAGATTCTATTATAATTACAACTAGAATGAACGCAAAGAGCCACGGTAAAAACATAATCTCGCCTGCAATTTTGTGAAATTCTTCCCATGCCACAGGATCTGTAGTTACTTTTAGGGCATACCAAGATAATGAAAAAATTCGGATTAAATTAACAATAATTGTACCGATAATTCCTAAAACAAAATACACAACTTTTCTCTTTCTAGGAATATTCATCTTTAACATGAATGCGCCAATTACCAAAGAGAAGATGATAATACTGTGGACGCCTGCAGATGGCCAAAATACCTGAAGTGCCATTGAGCCATGTTCGCCTCGTAAGAACATCACGTTATCTCTAGCAACTGCAGTTCCAAGATCAAGAACGGTTACTAACCATACATTTGCCTGAACAAAATAAGGAACAACATATTGTAATGGACCAAGAGTGTCATATGGGAAAAATGCATCAAGTGAAAGAATTATTGCGGTTCCAGATAGAAAGATTGGTCCTGCAGGAGCAATTCTAATCCATCGCCTTCCAAAGAAGATATACAATGCAACAACGACAAAAATTGCCATCACAACAAAGTCCCACATCCATGTCCAAGAATAGATTAATTGTACATCAAATTGTTCTGCAGATTCAATAATGTAATCTCTCAAACCATATTCTAATGAAATTAGATATGAAATGGTAAGAAGTGCCATAGGAATTACTGCAAGTAATCGTTTTTTTGAAATGACAATTTTAAGACCAATGAGTTCAGCTGCTAGAAAAACAACCGCAAAAAGATAACCACCTCTACCTTCATTCCAACTAAAAGATATAGAATCTGGAAATGCAATCATTGCAAAAAGAATTGGACTGGAAATAATCAAAATTCCAGATATAAGATTCCAGTTCCACATTATATTTAACCTAAAAAACGGCAAATAAATAGCTCAACTTTGCAAAGTTTAGAAAATTCTTTAGTTAATCATACAAATTGGAAAAAAGATACTATTCTTCTGCATCTTCTATTTCGTCAGCTTCTGGATCTCTTTTGTGAGGCCTAATTGGAACATAAATGAATGTCACAATAACTATTCAAATGGCTCTAAGATACACCCCAAGGTTACAAAAATTTGTCTAATTACTAATTTCTAATGCATCAAGGTCAGTGATTGAGATTACATTCAACTTTAAGGGATTTCACAGTTGTAAAATATGTAACAGCCAAAATTGCAATAGCAATTATTCTGAGTGGGATCTCATAATTGGTTAGAAACGCAGTGGCAGCAGCCCCCACAGAACCAAATGTAGAGATTACTGCAAATCCAATTGGTCCACAACTACATGCGCCAGCAGCAGCCCCAATAATTGAACCAAAAATCCCCCCGCCCATTTTTTGTTTTGAACTTTTGAGAATTTTTATCCTAAAAATGTTCATCGGAATAACCAACGCAGACAATGCCGAAATTATTACAATAAGGACAAAACCTAATTCACTTCCAGGAGGAAGATGAGCAACAACATATGGTTCTAAGAAAATATACTCAGATAATATCAATAATCCAATCATCATTGATACAAAAATTGTAGATGCTAAAACAACATATTTGAAATTAGAATATACAAGTTTGGTAGTTTGCACCATTTAGATCATAGGATCCAATATTTGTTTAAAGACAGAGAAAGGTTGGGCTCCACCAATTTGTTGTTGTCCATTAGGACCAACAATGAAGAACCCAGGGGTTCCCCTTACACCATTTTCTCTTGCTTGTTGTATGTTATACTGTACACGTTTAGAATATTTTTCGGAATCAAGACAACTTTCAAACAGGTCCTTATCAAGACCTAAGCTAAATGCAAAAGCTTTGAGTCTTTCAGAATTTGCCCATCCATTATCTACATGTTCTTGAAAATTGTATAGAAGGTCGTGGTATTCCCAATACATTTCTTGGTCTTCAGCACAATATGTTGCCATAGATGCAGGAATGGAATCTCTTCCCAAGAATGCTAAATCAACAAACACTAGATTTACTTTTCCAGTATCAATATAATCTCGAACTATTGCTGGTTTTGTTTCATGAAACCATGCATAACATTGTTCACATTGATAATCACCAAATTCAACAATAGTAATTGGAGCAGATGGATCACCTAAAATTGGTGAGCCCATAGCCGTAGAAATGGTACCGTGGGTTCTTCCCATATCAAGATTTACAGTTTCAGTTTGAGATGAGGAATATGATGCAGTTATTCCAGCAATAATTGCTACAACAATTACGCCTACAATTACACCTTTTTTATTCATAATCTAAAACGGTAAAAATGGTTAAAAAAACTTATTCCAAATTTCTGGACGATTTTCGTTTAAAAATATTTACAAATTTTGAGATTACAGTATCAATTGGACACACCTCACAAGCAGTATTTAATGAATGTCTGTCAAGATGCTTTTCAAATTTTTCTCGTGATTCAAAAATTAAATCACATTTAGTACAATAAACCTTGGTTACATTATTTTTTGATAGTTTTTTCACAATTAATTGGTGTGATTAGTGCTTATAAAGATCCTGTAAGGTTGTAGAGAAATCAAAAATTAAAAGAAACAAAAGTTTCAAATAAATTTAAAGATAATGTATTCGCATGTGAACATTTAGTTCAACTTCATATCTTGTTACAAATCCACAATGGGTACATGAAAACATATCAGATTGAGGTGCAGCGTCCCTCTCTATGACTTTACCAGAGATGGATTTGATAGTTATAATTTCATTATTAGAGATTACAGCAAAATTATGACCTTCTCCAATTGATTCTAAAAATTCTTTAATTGAGGTAATAACTGAATTAGTATCAATAACTTCATCATCATCGAAAGTAGATAGAGTGAATTGATGATGTTTTAAAGTAGGAATAGCTACTGCTTGGTCTGAAACGTAAACAACTAATTCATTTTTTATTGATAAGACATCTCTGCAATCAATTGTGAGCATAAAATTTCAGGGTTGAATCAGTATTTTAGTTTAACAATGATTATTATGGTTTGATATAGTAAAATTTGGTAGATGGCAATTTCAGAAACATTTGGAATTGAGAAAGGCCATGGAGAAGAAGTCATTACATGGCTAAATGGACAAGTGAAACCCCAAGGCACGAAACTTGAAGCAAGACTGTATGGTTATGATATTTCTACTAAAAATTTTGGAGATTTTGAAATGTTTTCATGGATTGGGGATGTGCAAATTGCAAGAAAGTTAATCATCAAAGCAAGTAAACGATTCAAAATAAAAGTTATTGAAGGAGGATACAAGCCAAAAGAAAGTGTATTTAAAATAAAAAAATTTGATTTTGCAAAAGTCAAAAGAGGGAGTAAAACAATAGGACAATTAGAATTAGTAGTTTCAAGATTTGGAAATAATCAATGGGAAATTCAAAATGAAGAACGTCACTAATTTCACAATTTAATGGAATGAATAGAGATGAAAAAAATAGGAATTATTGGAATGGGAATGTTAGGAAATGCAGTTGCCTTACACTTACTAGATTCAGGTTTTGAAGTGACAGTATACAATAGAACAAAAGAAAAAACAACACAAGCAAGAGAAAAAGGAGCCAAAGTTGTAACATCGCCAAAAGAAATTGCAGAAAATTCAGAATTGATCATTACAGTAGTAAAAGATGCAGCCGCAGTAAAAGAAATCTCGTTTGAAAAGGATGGAATCATAGAAGGAAAGCATGAAAAATTAATTGTTGCAGATATGAGTACTATTGACCCAATAGAATCCAAAAATATTTCAAGAAAATTTCAAGAACATAATATCCATAAATTAGACATCCCAGTAATGGGCGGACCAAATGTTGCCATAACAGGAAATTTAGTCATGATGGTATCTGGAAACAAAGAAAGTTTTGATCGTTGCAAAAATGTCTTTGAAAAAATTGCAAACAAAGTATTTTTTCTAGGAGAAAGTGGCGTAGCCCACTCTGTTAAACTAGCCATGAATCTACAAATAACTATGCTTGCACTTGCATTATCTGAAGGAATTATTCTTATGAAAAAAGCAAACGTAGATCCAAAAATTTTTCTTGAAATTTTAAACTCCACGTATTTCAAAACAGGGATGAGTGAAAAAAAGGCATTCAAGATGGTTGATAGTAAATATGATGCAACATTCACACTTAGTAATCTAAAAAAAGATATTAGCACCATAACAAGTGCTGCAGAATCATTAGGAATCGAACTTCCAATGATCAAAAAAGCAGAACAAGTGTATGAAAATGCCGTTAAAGAAGGATTTGGGGAAATGGATTATACAGGAATTATTGAATATATTAAAAAAATTAATGATCTCAAATAAAATCAATTTACGAATAGAACTAAACAAAAATTCTATAAGTTATGATAATAACATAATTTTATGCGATTAAATAATAAAGTTGTAATTGTCACAGGAGCATCAAGTGACATAGGTAAAGGAATTGTAAAGAGGTTTGTAGAAGAAGGCGCCAAAGTTGTTCTGATTGCAAGAAATCTAAAAGGATTAGAAAAAACTAGAAAAGAAATAGGAAATGATGAATCCACTACATCAGTTTCATGTGATTTGACTGATGAATCACAAGTGATACAAGCTGTAAATCAAATTATGGATACATATGGTAAAATTGATATTTTAGTGAACAACGCAGGAGCAATTAATGATCCTACACATTTTCATGACATGCAAGATTCAGAAATTAAAAAACTTATTGACATAAACTTGTTAGGGGTATTTCACATGACAAAGGCAGTGCTTTCAAAAATGTCAGATGTCAAAAGTGGGTCAATTGTAAACATTGGTTCCATTTCAAGTGAAAGGGCAATTCCAAGAGTTCATTTGGCTGTATATTCTGCCACAAAGGCAGCAATTTCGATGTTTACGAAATCAATTGCTGTAGAATATGCAAGAAGAAATATCAGATGCAATTGTGTTAATCCAGGGATTATTAATTCAGGAATGATTAAGCCATATCTGGATGATCCTCAAGCAAGAAAAGTTCTAGAGGAAAGATCACCTCTTGCTAGAATAGGGGAACCGGTAGATGTTGCAAATGCAGCACTCTATTTAGCGTCAGATGAGGCAAATTGGGTTACAGGAATTATTCTAAATGTTGATGGCGGTAAAACAGCTTCAGAAGGATAATCATTTCTGAAGTAATGTTTTTGCAAGTAATTGTGATACTCGTATAGGTTCTGGAACAGAACCATGCAATGTTAATTTATTTAGAAGATACTTCACATCACTTAAAGTACAACCTTCTTTCCTAACAAAGATATCATGAGATGTATTTAGAGAAATTTTTTCTCGTTTACCTAATTTTTTATATGCAATAATTTTTGACTCAAATGAATTTGGAAAATGGTACTTGAGCGCATCTTCAATCCCCAGAGAATCATTATAAGATATTCCAATTATGGGTATTCTTATAGAATCATATAGTTTTTTGATGTTAATTATATTATACATAGATACTATCAAACCAGAAATCAAGACGTAACTAATATCAGGTCTCTGAAGTTCATTATACATCTCCAATATTGTGTCAGTGGCATCATCTCCTTCTAATGTTGCACTTCCAAAGACAAAACCATCAATTACAAAGTCTCGTCGCATTACAATTCCAGCAAAAACAGATTTTGAAGAATTTTGTCTGAAGCTTTCAGCGATTGCAAGTCCACGTAACCCCTTTTTTTCAAGATGTAGAGATCTCATGATTCTTTCTCCTCAAATACACACGATAGCTTAGTCCAGTAATTATCATAATAATTCCAGTAACTACTGACCACATTACAAAAGACGAGATTTCAGATTCATCCACAACCAATTATGAATTCCCAAACATCTAAAGTTTCGGCTTATGAATACTTTGAATACATAATTTTTATGACAAAACTTGAAACATCTAAATAGATTTGATATAGACTGAATTTATGCCTGAATTCATATGTCCCGATTGTGGAAAACGACTATTTCATGAGAATGAAACTACATTAGAGATAGAAAAAAAGGTTCATTCAAAATTCTGTAGAAAAGAAGGCGGTTCTCACAGTTTTATGCACAGAGACCCTGCACATATGGAAACTTTTGATTCAGAAAGAGAACACGATACAGCAGGTACCGCTATTTTGAAAAAATAATTCCTATAATATACCTCAATTATATTCTAGGTCTGAGGATTCAAGTCAATTGTCAAAAGAACATCATTTTGATTTAGTTGTTGTTGGTGGAGGTCCAGCAGGATCATCTGCAGCACTTATAGCTGCAAAAAATGGAATTAAAGTAGCGCTACTTGAAAAAGAAAGTTCTATTGCAGAGACAGTTAGAACTAGTGGAGTCACATGGATTCAAAGTATCAAAGAATTTGGAATTCCAAATGATTGTTTTAATCCAATTAGGAATTTTTCATTTTGTTCGCCAAATAACGAAATTACCATCAGTGATTCAATTCCAAGGGCGGCAGTTTTAGATGTAAGAAAAACATACAGATGGTTAGCACATGAAGCAGAAAAAGCAGGTGCAGATATTTTTCTTAAAATTAATGTTAACGAAGTAATAAAAAATAATTCAGGTGACATTGTGGGAGTAAGTGGAGTTGGACCTAATGGAAAAATTACATTTCATTCCAAAGTAGTAATTGATGCAAGTGGATTTCCTTCAACAATTTGTAAAGCAATGGGTTTTGTAACTCAATGGAAAAGATTCGGAGCAGGAGCTGAATATGAAGCAAAAGTAGAGAATGTAGATTCCGAAACATGGTGGTTAATGGTAGGAAAACAATATTCGCCGGCAGGATATGCATGGATTTTTCCTTTAGGAAACAATATTGTAAGAATTGGGGTAGGCATAGGTAAACCAGAATCAAATGTAGACCCAACACAGAGACTAGAAGAATTGGTGAAAAAAAAACTAGGTCCAATTAAAAAACTAGGAAAAATAACACCAATAGAATTTCATTATGGATTAATTCCAAATGATGGATTATCAAGAAAAACAGTCTTTAACAATTTGATACTTGTGGGAGATTCAGCTGGACAAGCAAATCCCCTTGTTTTGGAAGGAATCAGGTACGCAATAAAATTTGGGAGAGTAGCAGGAAAAGTATCATCAGATGCAATAAAATCTGGAAAGACAGATGAATCTGCATTAGAGCCATACGAAAAAAACTGGAGAAAAGAAATTGAATCAAAAATCAAATCTGCAGGAAAAGTTCAAGACAGATGGATTGGTCTATCAGATGAAGAATGGGACAAAGAATTAGATATTATCAAAGAATTAGAAGCTGAAGAATTTATTGATTTCATAAAAGCTGATTTTGGATTATCTAACATGGTTAAATTAGCAACACACCATCCAAAACTTGCTGTAAGACAACTCTTCAATTTAGTGAAAGGAAAAAACTAATCATGGATGGAGTTAAAAAAACGTTTGATAATTGGGCTCAAAATGGCAGAGCAGAATTAATGGAGAAAGAACATGGAAATAATGTCTCAAAATTTTTACAAACGATATCATTTGATAAACCATTTACATTTCTTGATGTTGGATGTGGGAATGGGTGGGTGGTAAGAAAAATTGCAAAAGAAAATAATTGCAAAAAATCCATAGGAATTGACATAAGCAAGAAGATGATTATCCAAGCTAAAAAGAAACAGGATAATAACAAAGAAGAGTTTTTTCATACTGACATTGAGTCTTGGAATTACAGAGGAAAGTTTAATTTCATTTTCTCAATGGAATCACTTTATTATGCAGACTCGATTGAAGTGGCACTTGAAAAAATCTACAAATTATTAAAGCCTAGTGGACAATTTTTCTGTGGAATAGATTTTTACTCAGAAAACAAGGCAACTGTAAGATGGGCAAACATTATGAAAATACAGATACACCTTCATTCAAAAAAAGAATGGAGAAAGTTTTTTCAGAATACAGGATTTGCAGTAAAAACAAAACACATCAAAGATTTGAAAAACAGAAAGAAATGGAAAAGAGAATTAGGAACATTATTCATAATAGGCACAAAACCTGAAAAGTAAAACTCAAATGCGATAAAGGAACATTACTGTTATGTGAGCTGGAGCACGACACACTGCTACGGCAGAGGAAACTCCTCCCTTCATACAGGAAATGTGATCTGGAGATAGATAATCAGAGATGATTGGCAACGGAACAGAAAAAAATCCAATATGGCGCACAATGATGGCAAAACCTGAGATTTCCATAAAAGGAATGAAAAAGCCGACCCACATGGAGCAAGGCCAAACAGAACTCTAAGTTCCTGTACTAAGTTCAGGTAGGCCGCAAAGCGAAATATCGTGAAAACAGAAGGAGGGTTACTCCCAGCACACATAATTTTTTAATTTTAAAAAATAAGATTGAAATTAATTGTTTTAGGACAATTGTCCGACAGCTTCTTTACAAACGTCGGTTGCACATTTGCAATCT
>CATMRH010000046.1 GCA_950073955.1 uncultured archaeon
GAAAGACTAAAGCATTTTCCAAATGTCAATTCTCTATTAAAAATCTCTCTTGGATTAGTATTGTTTACAGTTATATCTTCTGCATTGGTCTATGCAGAAACTTTCTCTGTAGATATTGAAGGTAATTCATTTGATGTTGAGACTATGGAAGAAGAAACAGTTGCTGACACGCCAAAAACTGAATGTGGTCCTGGAACTATTCTCAAAGATGATGTTTGTGAACTAGATGAAAGATGTGGTCCTGGAACTGTTCTTGAAGATGGAGTATGTGTTCTTGATTTGACACCAAAATCATCTGAAACTTCTGTAAAAATAGATATTAGAGAATTGATTGCAGGAACTGTAACAGCATTAGTAATTGCTTTAATAATTATAATTATTTTGGGAATAATATCTAAAGCTAGTAAGAGTAAAAATTAATCACAAGACAAATCTTCATGCTGTGATGATTGAATGTTTATTCATATTTGATTCTCCATCTCTATTGGTAGAGAGATAATGTTTTCAGCAATGAGATAGCTTATCACTTGAGCAAAGTCTTCATCTGATAATGCTTTTGTAATCCACCAATGCCCTACATTTTTCACCCAATCTGGTACGTATATTTTATGAATATTTTCATCATTAATTTCAAAAGGTATATCAATTAATTCTGTATCTACATATTTCTGAAATGCATCTATTAGATAACCATCTGATATTCTATCATTGAGCCATTCTATCAAAAACTGTTTGACTGATACTGGAATGCAAATATTGTCTGAATCAATTAAATTAAATTCTGCTGTAAATTCTGAACCTGAATATTCTACGTCTATGAAATATTTTCCTAGTGGAAATATCTCTTCTTCAAAAGCAATTAACGATGGAATTGGATTTTGCAAATTTGTTATCTGGATTGGAATTTCACTACTTCCTTTACCTGCTTCGTCTCTAATGTGAATAATTGCAGGCTTTCCTGTAATTTCTGAAACTTCAATTATGTAGAATAATTTTTCACAATAACTGTATGTTGTTTTTTCCATTATTATAGAAACTGAGGGCTCTGCATAAGCAGCTGGCAAAAATACAAAACTTATTGCCAAAATTATAGGTAAGACCGTATTTCTTACTCTCATTTTATCTCTCTCAGAATTACTCAATAAAAATCACAAAGCAATATTGGGTAATACTTTTTAAGATCTTTAGCATAGACTATTTGTCGATTTTTTTGCGGAGACGCTCTTTGAGTGTGTGGATTTTATCCTTCACTCCAAGGGGTTTTACTAATTTGAGATTAATGGATTAAGTATCATTTAGAACCTAATTTTCTCGGTTAACCGTTATTAAAGGGGATTTTACTATGCCCGATATGCCTAGTTATCAAGACAAGATATGGATCAGACTTTGGAAAGAAAATGCTACAGAACTACGTGAGCGTGTAGTAAGATGGCGTAAGCAAAATGCCATTACTAGAATCGAAAAACCAAGTAGATTACAAAGAGCTAGAAGATTAGGGTACAAGGCAAAACAAGGAATCATTGTTGTCAGAATGAGAGTTGGAACTGGTGGTATGAGAAAACAAAGACCTACAGGTGGTAGAAGACCAAAACACCTTGGTGTTACAAGAATCAAGGCAGATGACAACATGAAGACAGTTGCTGAAAGAAGAGTTCTTGAGAGATATCCAAACATGAAACTTTTGGGTTCATACTATATCTACAAAGATGGAAAGCATTATTGGTTTGAAGTTATCTTAGCAGATCCTGCACATCCAAGAATTGCTCAAGATAAAGAATTAAACCAACGAATATCTCTAACTGCATAAATTGAAATTATTATTATTCATTCCATTACTTTTGTTTTTAATAGTTACACCTGCGTTTGGTCAATTACTTTCTGATGCGACTGGCCTGATAAAACGTTTGGATGTTGAAGCAGGTGGCTATACATTTGAAGTTAAAACTGTTTCAAACTTTAATGTACTAGAACATGAATTTGATAAAGACGAAAAGCGATTGACAATTTTCATTAACAGTGAGTTGGAAAATAATTTAGGTGATATAATCATTCCCAGATTACTACTTAGTGGTAATTTTACTTTTTATCTAAATGATATGGAATTCAATCCAAAAATTAAATCAAATGACAAGATTTCATTTATCACTCTAAACTTTACTGGTACAGGAAACCACAAAATTGACATCATTGCAACGAATACTGTCACTGGAGTAGAACAAAAATCAGAAACTCCTGTTACTGATGAATCTACATCTGAAGGTGGTGGATGTCTAATAGCTACTGCAACATTTGGCTCAGAACTAGCACCCCAAGTCCAACAACTAAGGGAAATACGTGATCAAAAGTTAATGAAAACAGAATCTGGGCAATTATTTTTGAACTCTTTCAATGAATTCTACTACTCATTTTCACCAATAATTGCTGATTATGAACGCGAAAATCCTGTTTTCAAAGAAGCTGTCAAGCTTGTTATCACTCCAATGCTTTCCACACTTTCAATTCTGAATTATGTAGATATGGATTCAGAAGTAGAAGTACTAGGCTATGGAATTAGTTTGATTCTGCTGAATGTTGGGATATATTTTGTTGCTCCTGCAATTATAATTATAAAAATTAAAAAATAAACCAATATGGACAATGCAAAAATTGCTCTAATCGGAGGATTTAGTATAGTTGTAGCCCTATCAATAGCCGTTGTTTTGCTAAGTTAATCTTCACCAAGTAATTTTTGAATCATTGCCTCAACATGTCCTGATTGACCAAATGATACATCCCTGAGAATCCCCTTTCTATCAACTAAAATGGCTGATGGAGTACCTTGTAAAGAAAATTTTTCAAATGTTTCAGCTGAATATTCTTTTGATTTCATATGATCTTTTACTTTTTGAATAATTTGATTTTTGTAATCCTCTGGCTGTGAGTCAAATTCAGGAATTTGTGTATAGATAAACTGCATGATTTTTTCTTGACTGATTTCTCCTGTAGTCTTTGTCAGATTGTCCATTCCTAATGGAAATGGAATCTTGTAAGATAATTTGTTTCCATCTTGTAATTTTCCATACATTGAAAGTGAATTCTTTGTCTCTCCAATTACTTCACCTGTTTCTGCAAGCATTTTCAAATTTTCTAATGTGTTTTTATCAAAATCTTCAAAAGCAGTTGCAATACCTAAAACTCTAACTCCCTCGTCTTTGTATTTGTTGTAGATACTAATTGCCTCTGGAATTGCATTCATAAAACAACCTGGACAATTGACTTGAAAGACTTCCAATAAAACAACATGGTCTTTTTCTTGGTCAAAATTAGTCGGAGCACCTTGTATCCACTCTGAAACTCCAAAATTTGGTACTTTTTCTCCTATTACCGCACTCACAGAACTTTCTCTTATTTTTTCCATTAAATACATACCTCAACTAATTTTAGATCTTTTCCAAGTAACCTAATATAGGACACTAAAAATCCCAAAACAAATTGCAAGTAGTAACTGATGATCGATTAGCACTTTTTGGTGAAATGGAGTCAAAATATGAACAAAAAGATACAGAGTATTTTGTTTCTCTTTTAGAACATCCTGATTATGTGATTAGAACAAGAGCTACTTGTATTTTGGTTGATTTTGGTGGAGAGGATAAAGTTCCCTATATTGCTAAAGTTTTAAAAAATGATGAAAATGAATTGGTACGACACGAGGCTGCATTCTCGTTAGGTCAGATGTGCTACTCTAATGGAATACCTTCACTAACTGATGCGACACTTAATGATCCAAGTATGTTTGTGCGACATGAAGCTGCAATTGCCTTAGGTGTTGTTGGTTCTAAAGAAGCTAAAGAAACTCTGAAAAAGGCATTAAATGATTCTGATAAATCAGTAGTTGAATCTGCAATTGTCGCCTTGTCTAATATTCAGTTTATGGAAACGTTAAGTAAGAACAAAAAGTTTGCGAAGTTAACAGGTGGATGAGATGAATTTTGCATATGGTGTTATAGCTATAGTTGGTGTTCTTGCTGCAATAATTTTAGGATTTATTGCTGTAGCACCTGATGATATTATACAACCCAGAATGATTCCTGTTGAAGAAATGGTAGTTGTTTCAGAACTAACTCCTGAACCAGAAACATTGCCAATGGCACTAACAGTTTCAATTCCAGAAGGAGCTGGAATTCCAGAAGATGGACAAATATTTTATGATCCTCAAGTAATCGATGTGACAATTGGTACTACAGTAATTTGGGAAAATCTAGACAACACAGTACATACAGTAACTTCGGGTAAACCACCTGTAGATGCAGATGGAGTGTTTGACTCAGAAATGATGGTAGCAGGAGATGTTTTTGAATTTACATTTGCTACTGCAGGAAGTCAGGATTATTATTGCATATTTCATCCATGGATGATTGGAACTGTTAACGTAGAATAGATTTGCAGAAAATCACTTTATCGCAATCAGATAAAAAAATTCTAACTGAGCATGCAGAAAATGAAAAACCTAATGAATCATGTGCCATATTGTTTGGAAAAGACAGTCTTGTCTCAGAAGTCTTTTTAACAAAAAATATAGAGGAATCATCAGTAAATTTTACAATTTCAAATGAACAGTTAATTGAAGGATATAAGATTGCAGAAGAAAAAAAGGTAGAAGTGATAGCTATCTTTCATTCACATCCTAATTCAGATGCATACCCATCAAATACAGACAAAAAATTCATGCATAGCAATCCAGTTGTATGGATAATTTATTCAGGCATTAACAAGGATTTCAAAGCGTACTTTCTTGAATCAGATATAGTAGAAATTCCAATTGAAGAGAAATAATTCAAGATTTTAAGCTAAAAGTTGCGCTTTTACCATCTGCGTTATTTAGAATAGATTTGTCTGGTGAAATAATTTTGCCAAGTACATTTACAGGAGATGCAGGAGTAATATCTCCAGGATTACCAATAGGAGTTGAGCCATAAAACAAGCATATTGCTTTTCCAGTAGGCCAATAAGCAACATCATTTAGTTGAACCAATGACTTTGCATTTTCTTCGGGTTGTGTAATTGGAGACTTTGAAGTATAGATTTCATCACCCCAAACATTCAGATCAACTGAAAAGGGTAATTTTTCAATAAAGTCATTAACGGTTTTTGGTGAATTAGTATCATCTAATTCTAAAATTATGAGTGGTGAGTTTGAAATTTCGACTTGAATGATATGTTTCATAAATTTGTATGATCTTTGAATTAAATATCCCTTTTTTTAATAATAATCATGGAAATTCATGTATACGATACCTATGTCAAAGCAAAGGATGGTCACACCATGCACTTTGATGTCATCACTGGTGAAAAAGATCACGATAAAGCCCTCACATATGGCAAAGAGTGGTTAAAGTCAGTTGGGGAAGAAAATGCAGAAATGACAACAAACGAATGTCAATTCTGCCATTCACAAAATGCACCAGAGCCTGTTGAGCAGGCAATTAAGGAAAACGGCTACTTTATCCAAAAAATGGAAGGCTGTCCTTAAACATTTTTTTTCCTTTTTCCAAAAGACTATATTTTTTAGATTAATTGACTTAGAGATAGTATGTCAGAACACAAGTACTCAAAGTGGACAGTGGAAGGAGATAAGAAAACAAAATGGATTTGCGGGTGTTTTCAAACAGCAGATGACTATTTCAAATTCTGTAATATCCATAAAGAAACTTTGAAAAAAGCAATTCAAGCTCAGGTTGATGAATTAGATATGACACTGATTATTGAAGATAAAGATTAGATAGCAAGTATTGCGACAAATGCAGATACAAAGACAATGGCAATTGTATTTAGCAATTTAATTACAGTGTTAAGTGCAGGTCCTGCAGTATCTTTGTAAGGGTCACCAATAATATCACCTACAACTGAAACTTTATGTATTTCAGAGCCTTTTTCTCCTTTCATTTCAATGAGTTTCTTTGCATTATCCCATGCACCGCCAGTGTTTGCCAAGTGATATGCCAATAGGATTCCAGTAATAACTGCACCCATCAATAATCCGGCTACGGCAGTTGGGCCTAACAAAACTCCTAAAATTATTGGAGCAGTAATTGCAACAATAGCAGGTTTCCAGAGTTCTTTAATTGAAGCAACTGTGGCAATATCTACACATTTAGCATAATCTGGTTTTGATGTTCCTTCAAGAATTCCAGGATCTGTTTTGAATTGTCGTCTAACTTCATCTACCATTTTTCCTGCGGCCCTTGAAACACCGTTAATGAGTTGGCCTGTAATGATGAACGGAATCAAACCGCCTATTAGTAAACCGACAATTATTGAAGGATTTGTCAAACTATAATCTAAAACTATATCATGAAAAACTTCGGCGGCTTCAAACTGAAATGCCTGAATCATAGCTAGGGCAGCTAATGCAGCACTTGCAATAGCAAATCCTTTGGTAACAGCTTTAGTAGTATTTCCAACTGCGTCAATTTCATCTGTAACTTTACGATTTTCTTCGCCCATTCTAGTCATCTCAACAATACCACCGGCATTATCCGCAATTGGACCAAATGCATCAATACTTAGAACAATTCCTGCAAGACTCAACATTGCCATTGCAGTCAATGCTGTTCCAAAGATTCCATAAAGTACTGGGTCTTCACCTTCTGGTGCTGCACCAGATGCAAGACTATAAGACACAATAATTGCAACAACTAATGCAATCATAAATGGTCCTGTTGATTGCATACCTTTGATAATTCCCATTAATGTTAATGATGCATAACCCCATTTTGCAGAATCTGCAATTTCCTTTACAGGATTTTGTTTGTAACTGGTGTAATAGTTAGTAATTTTTTGAATTATAGGAACTAAAATAACTCCAATTACAGTAGAGCCAAATAAAGCATATGCTACTGGAGATTCATCAATGAATTGTGTAATAAATACAAAGTTCAATCCAATTGCAATAATTGCTGAAACATAAAATGAACGATTAAGAGGCTTCATCACATCTTTAACATTCTTAGAGCCAACTATTACAACACCGATAATGGATGCAATAATTCCAGAAGAACCAATTAAAAGTGGATAAAGGAAAAAGTTTGGTGCGCCAATTAATGCTGCAATTAGTAACGCTGCAAGTACTGTGATAATATAAGATTCGTAAATATCAGAACCCATTCCTGCTGCATCGCCGACATTATCTCCTACGTTATCTGCAATGGTTGCAGGATTTCTAGGATCATCTTCAGGAATATTTACTTCAATTTTTCCTACCAAGTCTGCGCCCATATCTGCTGCCTTTGTAAAAATACCGCCACCAATTCTAATGAATAATGCAATAAGACTAGCGCCAATTCCAACACCTGCTATTGTGATTGGATCTGGATAAATCATGTAAAGACCAGTAATTGCTAATAGCGCCATAGCAGGAACTACAAGTCCAACTGTAGCACCACCTCTAAAGGCCATGACAAATGTCTTTCCTAATCCATGACTACTCATATTTGCAGCTCTTACTGCTGCTTTTACTGTAATTTTTAACGAGATTATTCCTGCAACTGCTGAAAGTGTTGCTCCAACAGCAAATGCAATTCCATTTGAAGGTGTTAAGAACAATCCAATGATTACAGTCAGAGCAATTGCAACTGGAATTATAATTTTCATTTCACGTTTTAGAAATGCAGCTGCACCCTCTTTGACAGCATTTGAAATATCCATCATTTCTTTTGTTCCAGCAGGTTGTTTTGAAACCCATGCAACTAAGCCACCAGCGACTAAAAATGATGCTATGGCTGCGCCAAATGGCAGAAATTCTGGAATCTCCATGCTATACTCTGCTTGCCTCAGTCTGGGAAATATAAATCAATGAGGAAAATTTACTTTCTTTTCTTGTATGGTAAAAATGTTTTTCCTCCAAGTCCTTGCCTTACCAACTTGTTGAATCTTTTACCATGTGCAAGATATGGGAATCTCATGTGAATTAATTCGTGAACAATTGTATTTTCCAGAGTTTTCTCATCAGGGATTTTTCTGATATTAATAAAAACTAGATT
Source organism: uncultured archaeon (assembly GCA_950073955.1). GTDB lineage: Archaea > Thermoproteota > Nitrososphaeria > Nitrososphaerales > Nitrosopumilaceae > Nitrosopumilus. The sequence continues at coordinate 8,019 of CATMRH010000046.1, forward strand.
ATGTTGGAGATAAGATACGCCATAATATTTGTAGGCAGAGGTTCTACATCCTTCAGTCATTTCACGTGGCATGTTCAATACATCTTTTGTAACAAACAAGATCTTGGGCTCTAGAATAGAAAATCTATTGGAATAAATTCCAACTTTCTCTAAAATTTGCAATGTAAGGTCAGGATCTATCTTCACAGTTAGTATTATGAAATATGCGTTTAGTTGGAAATGTCAATTGTTGTAAGATATTTGGTTTATTTTGGTTCTTCAAAATGATGAATTAGTAGGGTCAGAGGTTTTAGTAGTGTAATCATTAATCATACAGCCACCGTCTCATCATACCCTAATTATTCCATTAAATCAAGTAATTTCTGTGTTTTATTTCTAATTTCTGAAGTAATTTTGACTATAACCAACCCTTCATTTGGTTGGCCATACAAAATTATAGCATTTTCAGGAGCATAAATACAAACGGGTATCACCAAAAGATCTTCTTCACCATTAACACAAAGTCTTATTGGTGGTTGCATAGTAAAGGCCTTTTTAATAATGTCTATACTTTGAGGAGTAATTTCTGCAGCAGGGTTATCCACAGTCAATTCAGTAGCATTTGCTAGTTTTGGAGGTTCTCTTTTTGCTCTTTTTTCCTTTCCATCAATTATTTGCAGAGAAGGAATCAAGCCAAACTCAATCATTTTTTCAGTTGTTCTGTCACCAACTGTAATTACATAGGAATTTTCTGAAAGATATTTTTTGATATTTGTTTTATCAACTTGACTTTCAGGTAAGAGTATTCCTAAAGGAATCTTCAATTGGTCTCTCAAAGAATCAGGTAATTTCACAGAAATCGTGGCTAATTAGAAGTACTTGCTTCGGGTGCTTGTTCTTTTTCAGATGTTTCAGATTCTTTTTCAGATGTTTCAGATTCTTTTTCAGATGTTTCAGATTTCATTTCTTCTTGTAGTTTTGCGGCAAGAATACTACATTGTGCTGCAATATTTTTTGCACTTTTTCTGAAAGCATTTGCACTTGGAGAATCAGGATCTGTAATCATAATGGGTTTACCTGAATCAGAACCAGACATTATTCCAGAGTGTAATGGAATTTCACCTAAGAAAGGCATGTTAAATTGTTCGCTGATCTTCATTGCACCTCCTTGACCAAAAAGATAGTGTTTCTCATCACATTTTGTACAAATAAAGTAACTCATGTTTTCAACAACTCCAATAAGTGGGACGTTTAGTTTATCAAACATTCCAACTGCTTTGACTGCAACATTACTTGCAACATCTTGTGGAGTTGTAACAACAAGAATACCTGTGATTGGAATTGTTTGTGCAAGTGTTAATGGAATATCACCCGTACCTGGTGGAAGATCTACAATAAGATAATCTAAATCACCCCAATCAGTATCAACTAGAAATTGTTTTAAGATTCCAGAGATAATTGGACCACGATAAATTGCTGCTTGGTGTGAATCCTGTGCAAAGAAACCAAATGAAACAACCTTTAGTCCATTTGATTCAGCAGGTTGAAGTTTATTTTCTTCTACTTGCATGAATGCTTTTTTCATTCCAAGCATTAATGGAATGCTAGGGCCATAGATATCAGCATCTAACAATCAAACTTTAG
>CATMRH010000047.1 GCA_950073955.1 uncultured archaeon
CGTTGTTAATGGTTTTATTTTTTAAGATGGATTTAATTACAGATTCTGTTTTTTCAAGTCTAGCTTTCGCTAAACGTAACGCACTAAGTTCAGTTTTAGAAACTTTAGAGTATGCATTTTTTATCTCTGTTTGAGTTAAACGTAATGAAGAAAGATTTGCGCCAGTAAATTTTTTTTCATATTTGCGGATTGCATCGTCACCATTTTTTTTAACATTTTTCAGAATAGATTCAACTATGGTTTTGTTTTTTTGAGGCTGTTTTGGTATTATTTTGGCTGCAAATTTTTCAACATTAGTTACTTTGATTATTCTTATCAATTTTCTTCGTCACGTTTAATCTCCTCAAGCTCTAGTATTTGTCGTGGTTCATGAACCACAAGACCTTGAGCAATCTTCCTCAGTTTAGGAATAAGTTTGTAAAATTCGTCTTTTTTGATGACTGTATTTACCCCATACCATCCTTTCTCACTAAGTGGACTTATGGTAGGTTTTTTGAGGGAGGGCATCTGTTTTAGAAGTTTTTTCAGATTTTTCTCTTCAACGTTTAGGTAAATGTGCAAGTATTTTCTGCCACGAACAGCACCTCTCATAAGGGTTACAATATCAAATATTTTTTCACGTTTTTTTGGATCCTTTAATGATTTTTTGTTTGCAATCAAATGTGCAGTTGAGGTAAGTACTTCATCAGCAATTTTCAATTTATTTTGTTTTAGAGTTGTACCAGTTTCAGTAACATCCATTATTGCATCTACATCTTCAGGAGGTTTTGCCTCAGTTGCACCAAAGGATAGATGAATTTGGACATTTTTGTTAGTTCCTAATCTAACCCATGGAGTTACAATTAGGGGATCTTTAGAGCCATAATATTTTTTGTAGGATTTTAATTGTTTTAGAAATTTGGAAGTAGTAGTAAGGTATTCAGAAGATATACGAAGTGTTTTTTTCTTTTTGCCATAATCTGCAATCATTTCGTCAAGATTTTTGTAACGATATTTGTCTGGAAAAGCTATCACTAGTCTAATTTTACCATACTCTAAATCTAAAATGGGTTCAACATCAGAATTTGTTTCACCTACCCAATCTTTGCCAGTTATACCCACATCATACAATCCTTCTGCAACCAAAGTTGGAATCTCTTGAGGACGAAGCATCTTGACAATAATATTTGGATCATCTAGATAGACTCGATAAGCTCTACTCTTTCTGTTAACTTTGGTCCAAGATTTTTCTAACAGTTTGAAAGTAGCATCCTCTAGGCTCCCTTTAGGGATTGCAAATCTTACTTGTGACATTTCCAATTATTTTCACTTTTTAGGTATATAATCGCATGTTTAAATTTGCGCAAGTAATTCTTTGGCTCTATCAAGTGAAATTTTCTTTTCTTCAATCATTTTTTTAACAATTTTATCTATCTGTTCAGATGTAGCTCCTGCAGCAGTAGCTAAGTTTCTTGCGTGTAGACGCATGTGTCCCTTTTGAATTCCCTCAGTTGCAAGAGCTCGAATAGCACTAAAATTTTGAGCCAAACCAGTAGCAATCATTACACATGCAAGCTCTTGTGCTGTTGAAACTCCAAGAATCTTTGTGCAGACTTTAGCAATGGGATGTACATTTACAATTCCACCTACAATCCCAACAGAGAGAGGAATTTCCAAGGTTCCAACCAAATTACCATCATTATCTTTGCTCCATTGACTAAGAGAACGATATCTGCCAGATTTTGTAGCATAAGCATTTGCTGCAGCTTCAATTGCTCTACTGTCCTGACCAACTGCATTTGCAACAGCTATAATTCCATTGAGGATACCTTTGTTGTGAGTTACTGCTCGATAGACATCATTATCAGCAAATTCAAATGCTAAAATAATATCATTAACAACTTTTTCTCCTCCAACAGCCTCTTTTTCAAATACCGCTTTTGCTTTTGCAATCCTTCTGGTAGAATAATTTGATAATATTCGAAGTAGTGTTCGTCCACCTGAAATCTTTTCTATTAATGGTGAAACAGCTTCGCACATTGTATTGGTAATATTTGCGCCCATCGCGTCTCCAACATCAATTAAAAGTTCAACAATGAGCATTTTACCAGATGGTGTATCAACTTCTTTACAAGAGATTTCTTTGGCACCTTTACCCATTTTAGATAATGTGTTGCTTTTGGAATTTGCTAGTTGAAGAATTTCATTTGAAGAATTATTGATCTTTTGAATTGCAGAAGGAATGTCAATATCTAAAACTTGTATTTGACCAATGCTGTAAGATTCATCTGCAGTAACTTCAAATCCACCTTTAATTCTCGCAATTTTAGCCCCTTTAGATGCTGCTGCAATCACAGATGGTTCTTCAATAACCATTGGAATTATGTAGTCTTTCCCATTAATTTTGAAATTAGTTGCAATTCCCAAAGGAAGTGAAAATGTACCAATAGCGTTTTCCACCATTTTATCTGCCTTGTCATATGAAATTCCTCCATTGTTACTTTGCAAGATATCTAATTCTTCGTGAGAAAGATTTGCAAAATTTGCAACAATATCTAATCTTTCTTTTCTTGATTTTTCAAAAAACTTTGAGATTGACGAGTCTGGCATTTTATTTCAATATCCTCAATAATTTATCATCCATACTATCTGGAAAACCTTTTCCATCAGTATTTGAAGTTATTACGTAAAGGCTTCCATCAGGACCTTGTACCACATCACGAACACGACCAATTCCACTGAGAATAGATTTTTGAGAGCTAAGTCCCTCTTCAAAATCTACCTGGAAAAGATTTGCTGCTCTCATTGAAGCCATTATGAATGGAGATTCAAAATTAAGTTTTTCTCCAGAATAAAATAAGATACCACCAGGTTCTATACTTGGATCATAACAAAGAATAGCATCTTCAAATTGATCATTACCAGAACATTGTTGTTCAGGCCACCCATAGTTTTTTCCTGGTTGAATTAGATTAATTTCGTCATTTTTTTCAGGTCCGATTTCTGCTACAAACATGTTACCGTCATCATCCCAAGTCATTCCTTGAGGGTTTCGATGTCCTAATGAATAAATTGGAGAATCAGAAAATGGATTATCATCGGGGATAGTACCATCATCATTTAGTCTTAAAATTTTCCCAGACAAAGAATCAAGGTCTTGTGGGAGATGAGATGAATCATAAACAGTACCAGTACCTACATACAATTTTCCATCAGGCCCAAATTTTACAAAACCACCATTTGTGAATGAAGAGCCAGGAATTTTATCAAATATAGTTTCAGCATCTTGTAATTTATTTTCTGATTCAGTTATTCTCAGAATCTTATTCCACAAATTTCCATCTTCGTTGTAAGTCAAAAATACATAGATGTAATGATTATTGGAAAAATTTGGATGAAGCGCAATACCTAACAATCCGCCATCAAATACATTAGGAGAACGGAATATAGCTAATGGTGATTCCAACAGAGTATTGTTTTGAATTACTCTAATGAATCCATCTTTTTCTGTAACAAAAATTCTGTCACCAGAAATAGCAATTGCACGAGGTTTGTCAAGGTTTTTAGCTAAAATACTTACAGAATCACTTTCAGAATTTGAGGTAGATAATGGTAATGGTAATGGAATAAGATCTGATGGAGAAGTTAAAACAAAAAAAGAAAATATCCCAACAGCAATAATTGCAATGATTCGAATTTTTTTATCCACGAAAAGATAATCTTTTCAAATCTTATTAATTGCTTTCAAGGATTTGATAAAGCGTATATACGGCTGATCCTCTTTTATCGATCAGCGGGGTGGGGAAGTCAGGTCATCCCGGCGGGCTCATAACCCGCAAATCAGTAGTTCAAATCTACTCCCCGCTACTTATTTTCAATAAACACAAAACCATGAAAGAGATTTATCGAATTTTGAGGTTTTGTTAGATATTCCAATACGTTGTAAAGGTCTTGTTAGGTGTCTATGAGCAGACATATTTGGAATATACAGTTGTTTTTTGACTTTTCTTGAAATTTCAACAGTTATCTTTTTGGAAGATATTTTTCCACATCGGATACACTGAAATCCTTGATTCTGACCTTTAGACTTCATTTTTTTGTTACATTTTTTGCAAATGGGATTAGATTTTGAAAGATTTTTTTTAAGATGAATGATATCAATGAATTCAAGATTAATGATTCGAGGAAATTTTTTTGAGGCTTTTCTAACACCACCGCCTACACATATTTTATCTCCCTCAATCAAATTTGAAGCAATAGATGAGATTCCTGTTGGTTTGTAAACAGCACACCAAAACTCATAATTTTTAGAAAGAATTTTGAAAAATACATGTCCACCTTTTACAATTTTTGGTGTATTTGATACAATTCCAGTAATTTTTCCAGAAGCATAAGGTTTCATGTTTTCAAAATTTAATTCATTTTTCAAATGATCTCCAGTACCTTGATTAGATTTGAAGATCATGTAGCCATCTAATTTTTCATCACTTTTCAGAATCTTCGTAGCATATACTAATGAACTGACATTTTCACCTCTAACACCATAAAATACAGGATCAGGACCGTGTGGAGTAATTAAAATTCGCCCTTTTTTTGTATCAAAGCTATTAAACGTGTTTGGAAAAGTTTTTTCTTGCATAATTTTTACACTTTCAACAGAAATTTTTCTTTCTTTTCCAAATTTTGTTCTTTTACGATAGCTCAAAAGTTCTAATGTGTGATCTTGAAAATTATATCCTATTGCACCAATTGCACCAACAAGTCCTTGACCATTTCCTTGGTAGAAAAATTCAAGATCATTTTTTTTAGCAAATCTTTTTGCATTGTTTCTTTTAATTAATTGCCACATAGCTAAGTTACTAAAATTTGTAAATTCAGAGGGAATTGTATCACTTTCAAAAAATACTAATCCAGGATTTGCTCCATTTTTAACATCAGAATATTTTAAAACAAGATTTTTAATTTGATTTTTTATCTTAGAGGGATTTTTAGTCTTTATTCTGATTGAAACTGCTCCATTACCACGAGTTTTCCATGGAATATTAGGATTAAATCTAATTAATCTTGGAAAATCAAGAAATTCAGTCTTATGTTTTCGAAGTAAATCAACAATTTTGTATGCTAAAAATGTGGTACACATTCCTTTAGGAGAATCAGTATCATCAAACCCAATATTGAGAACAGTTTTTTCAACCATAAATTAATTGAACAACTCAGACATTTTTAGTTGTTGCAGAGTACAGTTGATTTAAATTAATAAAGTTCGATTCCAAGCTAAATTGATAGTAATAGATGAAGAAAGAATTTTCAAAGAAATCAAAGATAAAGATCCAGTATCAGTTTCAGTAAATGGGCCTGATGGAATTTTGCCACAAGTTCAAGAAGTGGCTATGAAAATTACAAAGAAATTTGGAATCCCAGCATATGTGTTAGGAGATACAACATGGGGAACGTGTGATCTGAATTCAATTGGTTCAAAAGTGCTTGGAGCAGAAATTCAATTTAACATTGGACATACAATAAACATTGAATCACCAGAAAAAAATCTAGTCTTAATTGATGCTTTTGATGATGTTGAATTTGACAGTGTTGCAAAAAAATGTGTGGACGTATTAAAAGGAAAAACAATTTCGTTGGTTACAGACAGTCAGCATTTACACCAGATAGATAAAGTTGAAAAGATTTTAACAGAAAATGGAATTATAGTCAAAATTGGAAAAGGAAAAGGACAATTAAATGATGGTCAAGTGTTTGGTTGTGAGTTTTATCCTGCATCAGAATTAAAAAAAGAAGTAGATGCTTATGTATTTTTAGGACAAAGTAATTTCCATGCAGCAGGAATTGCATTATCAACAAATTTACCAACCTATGTTTTAGATCCTTACTTTAACGAAGTAAGAGAAGTTACAGAATTTGCACAGAAATTAAAAACGAAAGCTACTCTTGCAATATACAAAGCAGCTGAAGCAAAATCATTTGGGGTAATTGTAGGATTAAAAGAAGGACAACTATCCAAGGTATTTGCTTTAAAAATTAAAAAAGAGTTAGAAAAAGAGGGAAAAGAAGTTCAGTTATTTGCAATGACTGATATTACAAATGAGAGATTAAGAAATTTCAAAGGAATTGATGCTTTTATTCAAGTTGCATGCCCAAGAATTTCCACAGACAATCAGTTTGACAAACCAGTATTATCAACACCTCAGGCGAATGCACTTCTCAAAATTTTACGAAAAGAAAGCATTGAAGGGTATTTAGAAATTCCACATTGGTTATGATCACGATACTAACTTTTGGAATCTAGAATGATCTGATAATTTTTCAAACGATTTAGATTTTTTTGCTTTAACTTTGTATTGGATTCCTTGAGAAATTGCATGTTCAAGTAGATTTAGTGCTTCATCAAAGTTTGAAAGCATTGCAAGATTACAGGATTTATCAAATAAAACATCACTATTATCTGGATAGTCTTTCAATATACTATTACAGCACAAAATAGATTCATCAAATTTTTCCATAGAAAACAAAATTCGTTCTTTATGATATAAGACAATATTATATTTTGGATTATTCTTTAAAATTTTTTCACAAAGGGATAATGCTTCAACAAAATTTCCTTGTTTACGAATAGTTGAGATTTTATTTACCAATACAGAAAGATCGTTTGGATGTAGTTGAAGAGCAACATCGTAACATTTTATAGCGTTATCAAAATCTTTGAGTTTACTTAGGGCATATCCCTTATTGTTAAGTGAACTAAGGTGTTTTGGATTATCATTTAGAATTTTATCATAATATGTAATTGCTTCTTTTAGTTTTCCATGCAGAAATAATCTATTTCCTTCATCTAAAATTGAATTTGTTTTAGGATCTGTCATTACTCATCAAAATTAGGTTTCATTAAGATTTTTCCAAAAAGTCCTTTACCTTTGAGCATTTTGGTGTGAGCCTCTGCTGCCTGGTCTAGCGTATATACAGAATCAATTATAGATTTGATTTTACCCTGAGACATCCAATAGAGACCTTGTTCTAATTCAGCTCTTGTTCCTTGAGTTGAGCCTAAAATATTAATTCCCTTGAAGAAAATATGACGTAGGTCGGTCTTGGCATTATAACCTGTTGTGGCTCCAGTAGTCACAATTGTTCCACCATAATTTAGCAAAGTCAGTTCTTTGTTCCAGTGAGAACCCCCTATATGTTCAAAAATTACATCAACTCCAGGTATATCTCCTAAAGGTTTTGGAATTTTTTTTGCAATTGCTCGCACTTCTTTGTGCCAATCATCATTTCTATGATTAATGGCATAATCAGATCCTAGTTCTAATAATTTATCTAATTTATCAGGACTGGCAGTAGCAATTACAGTACATCCAAAAAGTTTTGCAATTTGAATTCCATAATTCCCAACACCTGAACTGCCACCCATAATCAAAACTAATTGTCCAGGTTGAATTTTTGCTCTTCCAACAAGCATATGCCATGATGTAACTAATGTCATTGATGCAGCAGCTGCTTGATCATATGATACACCTTCAGGAATCTTTACAACATTAACTTCTGGAAGATGAGTTTCTTCGCAATATCCACCCCAAAGTGGACCTGTTTCAAAACCCCAAATAGTTCGTTTCCTACAATCGTATTCTCTTCCATCAGTACATGCTTTGCAAACTCTACATGACAAATTTCCATGAGAAACTACTCTATCACCTACTTTGATATTTTTTACATCACTACCAACTGCAGTAACTTCTCCCGCAGCATCAGTTCCAGAGATGTGTGGTAATGGAATGGCTAATGGTTTACCTCTCATTCCCCAAATATCATCATAGTTAAGAGCTGCAACTTTTACTTTGAAAACTACTTCACTAGATTTTGGTTTAGGGGAAGGGATGTCTTTGATTTGTAATATTTTAGAAAAATCATCATCAGTAGTATATTGATCATACACTAGGGCTTTCATGATTTTTTTAAGTTTTTGTGGATATATGATTTATCAGGATCTTAGACCACAAACAATTATAATCATAACAATAAAAATCTCAGCATGTCTGAAAATGCAACATTTCCAGGTGACAAAATAGCATCTATTGAAGAATATGAGGCGGGATACAACACTTTTGATGATGGAGATATGGTTCGAGCGGCAACCATAGGACAAAAAGATATCGATAAGACAACACGCATTGCTAGCGTTAAACATCCAAAAACTCTATCAATTCCAAAAGATGGAGACATTGTTATTGGAACAGTTGCAGCAGTGATGTCATCTATGATTGCAGTATCAATTGATTTCATTAATGGAAAACCCACTACATCAAAAGTAGAATGTATTTGTGGAACACGAAATATTAGAATAAGAAATATAGCACTAGTTAACGATATAGTAACATTAAAAATTCTTAGTCATCTTAATGGTACAATTCATGCAACAATTAGTGAACCACATTTAGGAGTTTTATTCACGAAATGTAGAAAATGTGGAGGTAAAGTTGTACCAATGCGTGATGCCATAAAATGTACAGAATGTGCATGGATTGATGAAAGAAAACTTTCTTCAAATTTTGGCAAAAGTGATTTCGTACATTTAAGAGAGTAAAAGAAATGCTACGTGTTTTGCAACCCAATGGCACGCTAGTCATTTTAGTTCCAGCATATTTCTCCCCTCTTTTTTTTGTTTATCAATTTTTTAAGACGTTTAATTTACTTGAAAAATATTGGCCTTATACTGACCAAGACTTTCTACATAAGGACGAGTTATTTGATATGATGGAAAAAGCAGGATGTGAAAATATTATTGTTAGAAGATTGTGGTCTTCATTCTTTTTTTCAATGATTGGATATTGCAAAAAGTAGTGAAATAGATGCAAATAACTACGCAATTATCAAGATCCAGAATAATATTATATCTTATTTTGATAATTATCATCTCACTAGGTTTAAAATTATATACAGTAGATTTCTTTATCCCTCCACATACTGACGATGTTAGCTATATTACAACTGCAATTGAATATAGTCAAGGTGATTTTTTCCTTAGTCAGAAAAAACATCCAGGTTGGCCTCTTGTTTTAGCACCGTTTATGTCAATTGTAAATTCAGATAATCTTCTTGATTATGCAAGCACTGCTAGAATTCTAAGCATAGCAATTTCAACAATTACTATAATACCAATGTATATACTTGCTAGGAGATTTTTTGATGAGAAATATTCACTAGTGGCTTCTTGTCTTCTTGCCTTTGAACCTCATCTGAACTATAATTCAGCCGGAGCATTATCAGAACCATTATTGATTTTGGTTTTAATTTTATCTTTGAATTTTATATTAAATTATAAAACAAAATATCTCTATCTAGCTTTTATTTTTACTGGATTGTGTTGGTGGGTAAGATTAGAAGCAATCTATCCCATTATAGCAATTATTTTGATATATTTTTT
>CATMRH010000048.1 GCA_950073955.1 uncultured archaeon
CTAAACCTATTTTAGTCAGATTGGAACCTCAGGTAATTTTACGGTTTGTTCTAATGCATATGCTGCCTGTAATAGTGATTTATCATTATTAGAATCTGCAAATAGTTGTATGCCTATGGGTAATCCGTTTGATATACTAAATGGAATAGAAATTGCAGGTTTTCCTGTAAGATTTGCAGTTACTGTATTGATATCAATTAAAAATAATGCCACAGGATCATCAATTTTTTCACCTAGTTTGAATGGAAGAATTGGAACAGTTGGCGCAATCAAAAGATCAAATTTCTTAAATGCTTCATTTATTTCTCTTGTAAGTTTACTTTTTACTTTGAGGGCTTTGAGAAAATATTTTCCGGCATGGCCTGCAGATGGAACAAATCCCCCAATTATCATTCTTCTTATTACTTCTGGACCAAAGTTTCGTCGTGCCTTTGCAATGTAAGAATTAAACTCGTAACCTTCAACAGAAAAATCATATCCATATCTTAAATTATCATATCTTGCAAGATTACTACCAGCTTCTGTTGCAGTAATTGTATAATATGCCGCAACAGAATATTTTACCATATCTAGTGATACTTCTTCACATGTTGCTCCAAGATTCTCCAGTTTTGAAATAGCATTTTTTGTTGCAGATAAAACGGCAGGATCAGTTCCGTCTCCAATCATCTCCTTGATTATGCCTATCTTCTTGCCTTCTATGCCAGAATCAATACCTGAAAGATAGTCTTCATTTTTGTTATCCATAGTGGTATTATCATTAGGGTCTAATCCAGAAATGATGTTTAACATGAAAGCAGTGTCCTTTACGGTTCTAGTAAGAGGACCAATCTGTTCAATACTATTTGAATAAGAAATTAAGCCATATCTGCTAATTAGACCATAAGTTGGCTTGTATCCAACTACAGAACAAAAGCTGGCAGGATTTCTAACAGAGCCACCAGTATCAGATCCTAGTGAGGCAACACACTCAAAAGCACTTACAGAAACTGCACTGCCACCAGAAGAACCACCTGGAACGTATTCGATGTTCCATGGATTTTTACTTGAACCAAATGCACTAAATTCAGTTGTTAACCCCATAGCAAACTCATCAAGATTTACTTTTCCAACAAATACTGCATCTTGTTCTTTTAGTTTTGTTACAACAGTTGCATCATATGGTGCTACAAAATTTTCAAGCATTTTTGATGCACAAGTAGTTTTACTGTCTTTGATGCACATATTATCTTTAATTGAAATTGGCATTCCAAAACATGCCCCAACTTTACTTCCAGATTTTATTTTCTTGTCAATATCTCGTGCTTGATCAACTGCCTTTTCATTTACAGATAAGAAAGCATGGAGTTTATCATCAATACTTTGTATTCGTTCTAGGGTTTTTGCAACAAAATCTTCAGCAGAAATATTTCCGTTTTGTACTTGTTGGACAAATTCAAGGGCAGAAATTTTTAGGTTCATTAAGACATCTTTGGAGCTCGCACGTAGGTGCCTTTGTAATTGTTTAGTTTGTCAATTAGTTTTTCATTAAATGGGACATACTCATCTTCTCGTAAATTAGAAATTGTGATTTCATGCATTGAGATTTCTTCAGATTCAACATCTGCGGAATCTAAAACATCAAAATAATCAATCATGGTCTGTACTTTATCCACATATTCCTTATGATCATCGATGTCTATTTTCATTAATTTTGAAACATGTTCTATTTCTTCTTCAGTAACCATTCACTTGCACCTAGGGTGTTAATCTGTCAACGTCTCTTGGATAAAATGTTACATCTCGGATGTTTTCAGTACCGGTAAGAGCCATAATTAGTCTCTCAAGACCAATTCCACAACCAGCATGAGGTGGAACACCATAATCAAATGCACCAAGATGATACTCAAATGCATCAGTCTTCATTCCTTTATTCTTCATTCTCTCCTCTAATTCATCCCGTTTCTCAATTCTTGTACTGCCTGAAGACAATTCTAAATCACCATACATCAAGTCAAAGGATTCAGAAATTTTTGGGTTGGATTTACTATCTTTTACGTAAAACGGTTTTGGGCCCAAAGGCCAATCAGTGATAAAGTAAAATCCATCAAGATTAATCTTTTTGAGATTAGATGGATACAAGTCATCTCCCCATTCAGTTTTTACTCCTGCCTTTTGCATTTTATCCATTAATTCATCATAAGAATATCGTGGAATTGTTTCATGTATGATGGGAATTATAAATTCAGCATCAGGATTATTTGTTACATAATCATTAACAGTTTTAATTGAAATTTTTATTAGTTCCTCAATTCTATCCATTACATCATTATAATCAACAAATGCTTCTTCCAAATCAATTGAGATGGCTTCTGCTAAATGACGATTAGTTCTTGATGATTCTGCTCTAAAAATTGGAGCAATCTCAAAGACTTTTTCAAAGCTCATAGTTAATTGCTCTTTATACAATTGTGGACTTTGGGCCAAAAAAGCTTCTTTGTTATAATAAAAGATTGCAAATAGTGCAGCCCCACCTTCAGTAGCTGTCGCAATCATTTTTGGAGTATTAATTTCAGTAAATTTTTGAGAATAGAAATAATCTCTGATTGATTTTAACACTAGACTTCTAGCATTGAAAATATGTTGTAGAGGCTTACGTCTAAGGTCAATTGGTCTTACCTCTAATCGTGTATCAATATTTTTGACAGTTTTTGCAGTAGGCTCAAAAGGAGGAGTCTTTTCAACTTCTGAAAAGACTCTAAGTTCTGTTGGAATTATCTCAAATCCACTAGATGCCTTTTCAGAAGATTTTACTTTTCCAGTAACAGCAATTGAAGAATGTGCTTTTAGTGAAGATATTTTTTCGCGAATCTCATCTGGACAATCTCCCTTTTTTGCAACAACTGAGATATCACCATTTTTGTCACGAATTGTAGCAAAACTAATGTTTCCATGTCCACGTATTGTTAAAACCCAACCCATAATGATTACTTCTGTGCCATCCATAGAGGAATTGATTTCATCAGAATAATGAGATCTGCGTAAATTTCCTAATTCAGTTTCTATCATAATTTACTTTACTTCACATTTCATGGTGTAATTAATTTTTACACAAAATAGTGCACCAATACCTTAATTTTCAATAACCAGATTTACATTAAATTACCATGATTTTTCATAGATGTTGTGACTCTCACTAACAAAGAAAAGATGGTAGCGATAATCTCAAATGGAATTGCTGTTTTTTCCCTATTACAGGAAAGAGGGGATCTTCCTGAAAACACAACTATGTATGATTTTGTTCTAAAGGTGATTCCCGAAGATATTAAATCAGAATTAAGTATTGAATTGATAGACGAGGTATTTCAATACGTTTCAATCACACATAGTTCATAAAGTACAAAATACAACTGAAAACATCGCAATGACTGCCATAGCAACACTAGGATCTCATTGTTCTTTACAGCTTCTCAAAGGTGCAAAAGATGAGGGTCTAAAAACAATATTAGTCTGTGAAAAAAAACGCGAAAAACTATATCAGAGATTTCCATTTATTGATGAACTAATCATAGTAAACTCATTTAATGAAGTTCTAGACCAAAAGTGTCAATCAATTCTCGAACAAAATAATGCCATTTTGATTCCTCATGGGACATTGATTGCACAAATGAGTTCTAAAGAGATTGAGTCAATCAAGACTCCTGTCTTTGGAAACAAATGGATTCTAAAATGGGAATCAGATAGAGAGATGAAAGAGAAACTCATGAGAGAAGCAAATCTTCCTATTCCAGATACAGTATCTAATCCTAAAGATATCAACAGTCTAGTAATTGTAAAAAGACAGGGAGCTGCAGGTGGGAAAGGATATTTTTTGGCAGCAAATGAAAACGATTACAACACAAAAAGAAACCAATTGATTTCAGAAGGAGTGATTTCAAAAGATGAGACACTTTACATTCAAAAATATGCAGCAGGAGTTTTAGCTTATTTACAATTCTTTTACTCTCCACTAAAAGAAGAATTAGAATTCTTTGGAGCTGATCAAAGACACGAGTCAGATATTGAAGGTCTTGCTAGAATACCATCTGACCAACAACTAAAAACTAACAAGGTTCCATCGTTTAATGTGATTGGAAACAGTCCTCTGGTTTTAAGAGAGTCACTTTTAGATGAAGTGTACAATATGGGAGAAAACTTTGTTGTTGCTGCAAAAAAACTTGTAGCACCAGGTATGAACGGACCATTTTGTATTGAAGGAGTTTATGATGAAAATGCAAAATTTACATCATTTGAATTTTCAGCAAGAATTGTTGCAGGAACCAATATCTACATGGATGGTTCTCCATACTACTCACTCTTGTTTAATGAGCCTATGAGCATGGGTAAAAGGATTGCAAGAGAAATAAAAACAGCAGTTGAATCAAATCAACTAGACAAAATTACTACCTAAAACAGATACAAAAGGAATCTATTTCGTAGTAACTTCCATTCCATGTTGTGATTTAATGATATACTTGTCTCTTATCTTCACACTAATCCAATCAATTATCAAAACTGTAATCAGTACTACTAACATGAAAACTGCTGCTTTTCCATATTCAAAGAATTTGATATAATTAATTATGTAGAAACCAATTCCCCCTGCACCAACCAATCCAAGTATACTAGTTTGACGAATATTATAATCAAACATGTAAAGCAGTTGACTGAGAAGATGAGAAGCTGATTCAGGAATCACAACATAACGAATCAATTGCCATTTTGATACACCTATTGAGCTTACTGCATCCATAGGATCAGAATCAATTGTTTCAATTGCCTCGTATTGCAATTTGCTAACAAATCCAATTGTATACATGATAATTGCCAAAACTCCTGCAAAAGGGCCTAACCCAACCATGATTACAAATAAGATTGCCCACAAGATTGATGGGAATGTGCGAATAGCTGCTAACAATGCACGAATCGGAGCATAAACATATTTGCTGTTAAGGTTTCTTGCAGCAAGCATACTTAGTGGCAATGCAATTGCAAAACCAATTATTGTTCCAATAAACGCCATTTGAATCGTTTCAAACATTGCCCAAATAGCGGTTGGGACATATTTTGGTTCAACAAGAAGCATTTCTTCAACAACTATTGCAAGATTTGGTAATCCCTCAATAAACTCGATAGGGTTAGCATCAACATTGTAAGATGCAACTACTAGTAATGCGATAATAATTCCAATTACAATATTATTTTTTGGAGTCATCATTATACATCTCCATAATCTCTTCTGCACTCATATCCCCTGTTTGAAAATCAACTATTTTTTCCCCTTCGACTCCAATCTCTAGAATTTTTTCTCCTTCTTTGATAACTGCAACTCGATTTGCGTACTCTAATGCTAGTTGCATATCATGATGAACCATAATTGCTGTTAGATTCATTCGTTTTTGAGCATCTGCAATCAAATCCATAATCTCATGTGCAGTGACATGATCTAATTCTGAAACAATTTCATCTGCCAATAATATTGTAGGTTTTTGCATTAATGCTCGAGCGATAGCAACCCTTCGTTTTTCACCACCACTGAGCATGTAGACTTTTCTGTTTTCTTTTCCAGATAGCGCAACTAGTTTTAGAATTCTTTTAGCTTCTTGAATTTCATGTTCTGGGAACCTCTTGAATAATGATTGAGTTTTACTGAGTCTGGGTAGTGCACCAATGAGAATATTTTCAATAACCGTAATATTTTTTATTAATCCAAGACTTTGAGGAATGTATCCAATTGTGTGCATCATCTTTTTGAATTTTTTGTCATTCATGTCGGGAACAACATAATCAATTTTTATTGTTCCATTGCTAGAAATCATCATTCCATTCATTAGTTTTAGTAACGTAGATTTTCCAGAACCAGATTGTCCAACAATAGCATAATTAGTTCCCCTATCGATTGACAAGTTAATTCCCTTTAATACAAAATTTTTAGAATCATAAGACGTCGAAACATTACTCATCTGAATAATTTTCTTTGTAGAAATTAATGAAAGAGTTTGATTTTTGATCATCTGAATTTTTTTCATTTCAAAAATTCCAGTTTTTATTTACTCTTGTCGTACTTGTCAAGAATTAACTGATCAAGTCCTATTAAAGCATCAATGTATGTTCCAAAATCACCAATATGCATAGTAGTTGTTGTTGGAACAAGTGCTTCAGCACCATACAAGTTCTGTAAAATTGAGTTGTTCTCATCATAGTTCAGTTCGATGAGGGCATCAACAAGTGCATTTCTGGTAGATTCGGACATGTCAGCATTTACCATAAATACATGAGAGGGCACAGGTCCAATTGTTGTAACTGGACGCAATTTTGCTTGATCTTCTAATTCAAGATATTTTTTAGGAGCAATGTCTGAGCCAAAAGCAACATCTACATTTCCATTAAGGAGTAATTGTAGAGCTGCTTTGTATCCTCCTGTAAAAGTATAACTTTCAAAATTATTTGCTAATGCAGATTCTAATGCTACTATATCATCACCTTCAATATTGATATGGCCTTCAGTTACCAAAGTTCCCATAGGTCTTACAAAACCTGATGAACCAGTAATGCTAGTGAATGCTACTCTTTTACCAACAGTATCTTCTAATGAATGAATAGAATCGTTATCAGCTAAAGTCCAAACTGTTGCTTGATAGTTTACTTTTCCTGCAACAAGTTCTGCCAATACAGCTTCTGCACCTGTTCTTTGATGTGTAATCCATGCAGGTCCCGTATCCATAAATGCAGCATCAATGTGACCAAATCTCATCCCTTCTATAATGATCTCATAATTTGTTGGAACAACTATTTCTATATCTACACCTAGTTCATTCTCAAGAAACTCTTCTAGTGCTTTGGCTTTTGGTGTTAATTCATCAGCTTTTTCAACAGGGATAAATCCGATAGTAATTTTATCAACATCAACAGATTCTGATGAGATTTTAATGATATCACTTTCAATAAGGAATTCAATTCCATTTAGAAAAGTTGTGTCATCCACAGTCCCATCTGCCCACCAACCAGCATTATTCTTAATCCAATCAGGAATCAAACTTTCTGCTTCAGCATTCTGAGCCAAAGGAATTGACGCAACACCAATTGCAATAATAATAGTAACTAATGCGATTGTTGTTTGTTTTTTCATTATTTACAAAAATCTTAGGTAAAGCTAAGTTATTTAAGTGAGATTTTCATTCCAAGGATTAATTCCAAGTCTATAGAATAAGAAATAATTATTGATAGACGAATTTAAAATAAATTTTGTTAAAAATTTGATTTAGGATTAGATGTATTTGGATACAGATTCAAACTAGGCTCCGAAGTTTCTAAAGTTATTTCCACCTTGCCAATTCTACTACGATATTGTTTGATTTTTTTTCCTTCTGATGAAATAATATACTTGTTTACCTCTACAAGTGCAAGATCTTCCAAAGTACACAATGTTTTGTAAACAGTAGAAAGCGAAATTTTTAATTCATCTGCAATTTGAGTTGCATCTTTTGATTCATTTTTAATTGAAAATAATACCGCCCTAGTACATACATTACTGAGTGACTCAATAATCTTTTGAGTTATATCAAATTCAGATAATTGGATTATGTTCGACTTGGACATTAAAATCACTCAATTAGGAATCAATGTCAAGATTGGTTCAGGTTTTTTAATGGAGATATCAGCTTTACTAATTCTGCTGCGATAGACTTTGTATTTTCTACCTTTATCAGATAGCATCCATTTTTCAACTTTAATTAATGTGAGTTCTTCCAGGTCTGCTAACTTTTTGTATACAGAGCTAAGAGGAATTTTGAGTTTATGTGAGAGTTCTGCTGCGGTATTCCCTTTTTTTATAATAGAAAAAAGTATTGCACGAGATTCAGAATCAGCTAATGCTTCTATTACTTTTTGAGTTATATCATATTTTTTTAATTGTGGTAAAGTAAGTCGTCTTGACATGTAGATATCAAAAATATGGTACAATATTTAAACGAAATGCTTTTGTTCTCATTCTAGAGAGTCAGAATATCTAGTTATATGATTTAGTAGTTTCTTTATGGGGACTAAATCGATTCCAAAATAATCCAAGAATCACACCAATTGAAATCCAGAAAGAAGTAACTCCAAGGAATGACATTATCCTAAACTCGTTTACCAAATCCATTGGAGCAGTAATTTCATCTGGATTTTCTGGCATTACAAAGAAAACTACCGAGATAAAAATACTATATCCTATTATTGCTACAAGTTTTCTCTTGCTTTGAAATTTCTGTGATAATTTGTAAAAACCAACCGCCCCAAATCCGGAAATCGTAATAAAAGACAGATACAAGATTGATCTCAACACAACAGTTTCAGGATCACCAACAGTTGGTGGATTTGCAGGATATTTGAGAAATGGAATCACAAACATGGTAAACCACATAATTCCAGCCAAGACAAGTGCCTTTTTGACATCATTATTGCCTGGTAATGAATTTCTAGATAGTGCAAATACTATTCCAAATAATGCACCAATTGATGTTCCTAAAATAACCCCAGCAAGTATCTGCCCACTTTTTTGCCATATTCTATATCCTTCATATTCTACCCAAAATTCAGGAGTATCTTTTTCTTCACCTGTCGCAAACAGATTTTGGTTTTCAATTCCAATAGCTTGATCAAGATAAGGTTCTACAATTGCAAAGTTCACTGTTCCGTGAATTAATCCTGCAAATGCACCTGAAATTAAAACTATTACAATAAAAAGAAATGTCTTCATATTATTAGATTCCTAATGACATGGAAATCCTGCTGCATGTCTCATATCATGAGTTAGTTCATGAATGTAAAGATCTTCAAATGCTTGTTCGCCATAAACCAGACTAAAGATATGTCCTTGATCAAATCCTACAAGAAATAATCCTGCTGCAAAGATGATGGCCAATACAACTATTGCTAATTTGGAAACACCTGTCTTTGATACATTAATTTGTCTTGTTTCAGACATGAAATTAAACAGCAATTGAATATATTTAAGCTCTTGGATATTTTCAACATCATTAAAAATTATTGATCGATCTGATGATGAAAATGTATACTTTATACTAGAAACGTATTTCGTCAAGATATGACAAAGCTATACCTTTTGGTTATACCCATAGCAATAGGGATTATCTCAGGAATGTTTTTGGTATTTTATCCTGAATCACAAAATGATTCAAAATTATTAATTAAATCTCACGGACTACAGAATGACTACAGTTGTAAGTTTTAGAGTCAAAAAACATAAGTAATATCATAGTCGCAAATGGCTGTGCCATTTGCTCCTGGTCCTTGAATTCACATTGTAATTGTTGGAAATAAATTTCTAGAAAAGACTCCATATCTGCTCACAGATTGATGAAAACTTTGCTGCTTT
>CATMRH010000049.1 GCA_950073955.1 uncultured archaeon
TCCTCAACTTAAAAAATATTATTTGTTTTTGGGAGCATCACTTGTCTTTAGTATTGGTTTACAAATAGTTCTTGGATATTTGGGAGTTCCTTGGTTTGTTAGTATTGGAATTGTAATGGCATTGTTCATTTTACTCCCAATGATTATGCGAAAACGATACACGAATAAAATGGGTGGTGGATATGGTGGCAATTCCGGAACTGGAGGTGGTGGATTTTTTGGAATGGGTTTACAAGGCGATTCTGTTAAAATAAAATATGTATGTCTAGTTTGCAACAATAAACACAATGGTGGTACCTGTCCACGCTGTGGTTCAAAAACGCAACGTGCAGATTTTTAGGTGATGAAAAATGGCATTAGAAGAATTAAGAAAAAAAGTCCTATACCAAAACTCCATTGAGATATGGATTGGAGTAAGTAAAGAGAAAAACATAGACTGGTTTGAAACTGAAAATTATCAAAAGTTCATTGCTTTTCTTCTAAAAAATAATCTAAACATGAAACAAATGACCATTTGCTTTGATGAATCAGACGTAGCATCTGAAGGTGGTCACAGCAAAAAAGTATTTGCTAACAAGTTGGCTGCATTCAATGATGAAAATTCATCATGCTATTCAATAAAATTGAATGATGGTAATATTGAATTAATTCGAAAATTTGACCTCTAGTTTTATTATCGTTTTAACTTTGGATTAACGATAGTATCAAGCGCATTCCCAATAAAGACAAATGCAAGACCTGTTATTGCAATCATTACTCCTGGCGGAATTATCCACCACCATAATCCTCTTGCTGCCGCACCAAAAATATTAGCATCATGTAAGATCTGTCCCCATGTTGGAAATGTTGGGTCCCCCAGTCCAAGAAAACTAAGACCAGCTTCAGTAGTGATTGCAGCTGGAACAGATATTGCAATGCTTGCAAATGCATAAGGCAACAATTGTGGTACGATATGTTTGAGGATTATCTTAGAATCTTTTTGACCCATCATGTTTGCAGCATCTACATAGCCTCGAGTCTTGATTTGAAGTGACATACTTCTTGATACTTTTGCAATTCCTACCCAACCAAAAATCATTAAAAATCCTACCAAAACAAATATGCTATTACTAATTGTAACTGAAAGTATGATGAGAAATGGAAGTGCTGGCAATGCATAGATTACATCGTTGAATCTCATCATTGTCTCGTCTGTTTTCTTACCCTTGAATCCTGCATAGATTCCATATAACAATCCCATGACCACTGACGCAATTGCAACAACAAGGCCAATGAATAATGCAAGTGGTGTTCCCCACAACAATCCTATTGCTAAATCCCGTCTTAACTCATCAGTTCCCATTATTCCAAAAGCTTTACCGCCGATGATTAGTTTTGATTCAGGAATCTTGGCTTCAGAATTCACTGCATACAAATCTATTGAAAAAATATAATTCCCTTTTAGAGACTCATTTGTTTGTGTTTTTGAAAAAACAATGTCTTCAGCTGATAGTCTATCAAGAGTAAATGCAAATAGTTCTGATTGCAATAACAAGTTTTTCTTTATTGTTCCATCTGTTGAAAATATTCTGTCACTGTGAGTAGTTTTTGAATTTGAGAATGGAAGAGATGTTGATAACAATTCAAGTTTGATACCATCAGGCCTTATCACTGTCATTTTCAGTAGTGGTGAGCCAGAATATTCTGATGAAAACTCGTATATGAAATCATTTGGAAAGTCATTATAATTATGATTCAATCCAAACTGATGTGTTGTAAGTGAAATTTCTCCTCTTGAATTTGTTTGAATGTTTGGAGTCTCTAAAATTTTATGCTCTGGAATCTTTTCTGTCATGATGAAATTCACCCAAATTGGAATTGCAACCTTCGGATATGAAATCCAACTACCTGGGTTGTTCCACTCTTGAAAAGTCTCAATTGGAATCGTAATAATGGCAATTATTGATATTGCAATAAGAATTGCAAGAATGGTAATGCCTGCCATACCCATCTTACTTTTAAGAAATTCTTGCTTTATTTCCTGAGAAGATATACTACTCATTGACCTGTTCTCACTCTTGGATCACAATTGTATAGTTCTATACGAAATGTGGAAAAGTTACTAACAATTCTAGGCGTAAATTGAGTATGCCATATCATATCTTGAAACGCCACTAAATAAAGACAAATTCTTCAAACATATAAGCACTAGATCCAACAGTCATAAAATTCAGAATAAAATTTTACTAGACTGGTTTGAGAAATTCTGCATTGGCAAGTATTCTGGCAGAACTTTATGGCCTAAAAGAAAGAGCAACCAAACTGATGCCAGACATTTGTCACATGTTCATAGAACAAATCATTTACAGATTAGACTAGGTATAAAACATCTCAAGGAAGATTTGATGAGACTATTTCCAGAGGAATATCAAAAGTATTTGGTTTCAAAACTAGAAAATATTACTAATTTCCCAAAATCTACCTGCTCTTTCTTTTTTACTTTTTCATCAACCATTCCGTGAATTATCTTGAAATTAATTTCTTTTTCTTTACCAAATTGGGGTTGTTGAATTATTACAATTCTAATTTTTTCTTATTTTACTAAATTCTGCTCCTAGAATCTTCTTCCTACTACTTTTTAGTACATTGTAAACTCCTTCAAAAACTTTTTCTGTATTATTTCCTAAAATTTTGACAATGATGCCTGCTTCATTTGGCAGAATTGATGTCCCACCTGAAATTAAATTTATTTTTTTTAGATTTTCATTAATAATATTTTCTAATTCCGTTATTTGATTTTTCTTTGTAAGCACATACACTGTTCCTACAATGTTGTATTTGCCAAACACCCCAAGAGTTTGCATTTCTTGTTTTTTAGGGATTATTTTCATATTCTCTAAACATCTGAATTTCCCATCTTGATTTTTACAATATGTTCTAAGATAACAAATATCATACTCAA
The DNA here is from genome assembly GCA_950073955.1 of uncultured archaeon. Classification (GTDB taxonomy): domain Archaea; phylum Thermoproteota; class Nitrososphaeria; order Nitrososphaerales; family Nitrosopumilaceae; genus Nitrosopumilus. Next base: position 2,942 of record CATMRH010000049.1, read on the forward strand.
AAATCTCCCTCATTGCTACTCTTCCAGGCGTCAAAACCTCTGAATAAATTACAGTTGCATTATCATGTACATTCAAGTTTATTTTTTGATAATATCTTGAATTTTGATACGGAATAATTTGATCTGGAATATATTCTAAATAGCAATTATCATCTACTGTTATGTTAGTAATTTGTAATGCAAAATTTGAATTCATACTGTAGATTCTTGTTGCACCTTGAGTTGTAATATGAGACACTGCATTATTTTTCAGTGTAATATCTATCTTGTATCTATCACCTTGTAAAATTCCGCCTGATGGCGAAATGATATACAAATATGCCATTTCTGGAAGTGATTTTTCTAAATACACTGCTCGTTGAATTTGTAGCGGTACTTGAGAAAATTGTTTTGTAATTGAAGTTTTTTTACTACTCCCTTGCTTTAGTTCTATTTCTAAAATTCCAACTTTCCCTGATTTTCCAACTTCTAATTGTTGTATTTTTGAATCGTATTTTTGTATTTCATTAGGAATATCATCTGGAACAAAATCTAGTTTATTCAATTTTCCACCTTTTTTGATTGTGTTGATTTTGGGGAGGAATCTAGTAATACATCACGTATGATATGCTCTACAACTTTTTTTATTCCCTGATCTGTTTTACAATTGATAAATTCAAACGGTTTCTCTTTTCTTATTTTTTCTGCATCGTGTTTCATAATTTCTAAATCGGCTCCAACTAATTCTGCAAGATCTATTTTATTAATCACTAAAAGATCACAATTCACAATTCCCAATCCCCCTTTTCTTGGGTACTTGTCCCCTCCTGCAACATCAATAATGTACATAAAATAATCTGCTAGAATTGGACTAAATGTTGTTGTGATGTTATCTCCACCACTTTCAATTATGATTAAATCTAGTTCTGGATGATTTTCTTCCATTTCTTCAATTATTGAAAGATTCATTGAAGGATCTTCACGTACTGCAGTATGTGGACATCCACCTGTTGCAAGACCAATTACCATATTTTCTGGTAATAACCCTCTTTCTGTAGCTAAATTTGTTCTCATTCTATCTGCATCTTCTTTAGAGATAACATCATTTGAGATGATACTGATACTATATCCTATTTTAGCTAACATCGGAACTATTCTTTCAATTAACATACTTTTTCCAGAACCTACTGGACCTCCTATGCCTATTCTAGGAATGTGACTCATAAATTAAAAATTAATTTTTATGTAATAAACATTTTAGAATCCATTTTCTCATGAGACATTTGTACTATGTCTAGTTGAGGTGTGAATTGCCACATGTCAAAAACTGATTTATCTTCATTATTTTTTATGGTTTGAGTGATTGTTGATTTTACATCGTGAATAATTTTTTGACTCTCTAAATGCTGAATTAGTCCCAATCTTAATGCTGCTCCAACAACACTTACTGTAAATCCATACAGTAACATTGCCATGCTTTTTTCTTTTTTAATTTTTAGTGCGTTGCAACATATTGCAAATGCTACTGGAAATACACCATACGCCTTTTTTTCTTTAATTGCTTTTTGATACTTGATGAGAATATCATCCTCTTTAACAAAAACTGATACACATTTTATTAATTGTGTTCCTGAATTGACTGATGCATTTCTCATCTCTTTGATTGATTTCATTGAAAATGAAATTTCATCTATTTGAATTATTTTTTCAAAATCTTTATTGTTTGCATTTTTTAATGCATTAACAAGAGCAACACAATCTGATGGTCCTATTTGTTGTATAATACTTGTTTTGATCATATTTCTTAAATCATCAACCCCCTTGATCTGATTTTTTGAAAAAAGAAATTCTAATCCATTTGAAGTGGCAAAAAGACCTGTAGGGAAAAATGAATCAGAAAGCTGCATCATTGCAAGTTCTTCATCAATTTCATTAATGTTCATGAACATCAGCACTTTTGTGTGGCAGGAATATTTTTTCTTCTACATTCATTTCAATATCATTAATTATTTCCTTGAATAACCTTTCAAATACTTCTATCTCCGAGTCTGCTTGAATTGGGAATAATATTGAGTCATTTTCAAATCCAATTGGTCTATGTCTATTCCCTATGATGTGACCTAACAATACTGCTAAATTTTGATTATTTTTTTTTAGTTTAATGGAAATTACTTTTTCAGGAATTTGTTCTAATAGAATTTTAATCTCTTCATTACCAATCACATCCCCATGATGAAGATGAATCCCAGCATCCAGAGAAATCCCTACATCTGTTCCTTTGTCTGTTGTCCTTCTGAGAATTTTCTTTTCTAATTCCATTCGTGAAATTTTCATTTTTTCAAAATTAAATTCTTGAAGTTTGTCATCTTTGAAAATATTTCCAATTACTGAACTAATACTAATCATGATGATTCCCTCACAATGATAAAATTATACTTTGTCAACTCTTTTTGAATTATTAAATACCGTTATAATGCTACTAATTCCATTGATGCTAACTCCTAGAGAACTAGAAAAATTAAATATTTTTGTTGCAGCAGAATTGGCACGTAAACGACAAGGTAGAGGTTTAAAATTAAATCATCCTGAAACTATGGCAATTTTAGCTGATCATATTTTAGAAGGTGCAAGGGATGGACGAACTGTTCCAGAATTAATGAGTTCTGGCAAACAAGTTCTTACAACAGATGATGTTTTACCTGGAGTTCAAGAATTAATCCATTCAATACAAGTTGAAGCTACTTTTGATGATGGAACAAAATTAGTTACTGTTCATGATCCTATAGGGGAACCTCTAACATGATTCCTGGTGAATATTTTATTTCAGATGATCCTATTATTGCAAATTCTAAACAATCAACTGTTTCTTTAATTGTTCAAAACACAGGTGATAGACCAATTCAAGTTGGTTCACATACTCATTTTTTTGAAGTGAACAAAGCATTGGATTTTCCTAGAAAGCAATCATATGGATTTCATCTAAATATTCCTGCAGGTACCTCCATTAGATTTGAACCCGGAGATAGCAGAAATATTGAATTAACTGAATTTTCTGGAAAAAGAATTGTTTTTGGATTTAATGGATTGGTAAACGGTCCACTTGATGAAAAACGTGATAAGGCATTTTCCAATGCAAAAGAACAGGGATTTCGAGGTATTGATTCATGACTCTAACCATCCCTAGAAAAAATTATGTTGATTTGTTTGGACCAACTACAGGTGATAGAATCCGTCTTGCAGATACTGATTTGATTATTGAAGTTGAAAAAGATTTGATAAAGTATGGTGATGAATCAGTTTTTGGCGGCGGAAAAAGTATTCGAGATGGGTCGGCACAAGCTAGTGGTGTATCTAGAGAAAATTCCCTTGACCTTGTAATTACAAACGCAGTTATTTTAGATCCTATTTTGGGAATTATCAAAGCTGACATTGGCATAAAAGATGGAATGATTGTTGGTGTTGGAAATGCTGGAAATCCAAACATCATGGATGGTGTTGATATGGTAATTTCATCAAACACTGAAGTTATTGCTGGTGAACATACCATTTGTACTCCTGGTGGAATTGATTCACATGTTCATTTTATTTCTCCTCAACAAGTAATCCATGCAATATGTAATGGAATTACTACCATGATTGGTGGGGGGACTGGACCTTCTGATGGAACTAATGCTACCACATGTACTCCTGGAAAATGGAATATTCACAAAATGATAGAGTCTGTCGATAATTTTCCAATGAATTTTGGTTTCCTTGCAAAGGGAAATGATTCTCTTGAATCCGTATTATACGAACAAATTGAATCTGGAGCTTGTGGATTAAAATTACATGAAGATTGGGGAACAACTCCTGCAACAATTAATTCTGCTTTGAATGTAGCAGACAAAACTGATACTCAAGTAGCAATACACACTGATACTCTAAATGAATGTGGATTTGTAGATGACACAATTGCTGCAATTGCTGGAAGAACAATTCACACTTATCATACTGAAGGTGCTGGCGGAGGACATGCACCTGATATTTTGAAAATTGCAAGCGAACCTAATGTTCTTCCATCTTCAACAAATCCTACACGACCTTTTACTGTAAACACTTTGGCAGAACATCTTGACATGATGATGGTATGTCACCATCTTAATTCCTCGGTACCTGAAGATATTTCATTTGCAGAATCTCGAATACGAGGTGAAACAATAGCTGCAGAAGATGTCTTACATGACATGGGAGTTTTGAGTATGATGTCTTCTGATAGTCAAGCTATGGGTAGAGTTGGTGAAGTTACAACACGCAACTGGCAAACTGCAGACAAAATGAAAAAAATGACTGGTAGTCTTCCTGAAGATAATTCTAGAAATGATAATTTTAGAGTAAAACGATACATTGCAAAAATTACAATAAACCCTGCAATCACTCATGGCATTTCAGATTATGTTGGAACTATACGACCTGGAAGATTAGCTGATATTGTAATTTGGACACCTCAATTTTTTGGTGTAAAACCTAAAATGATTATCAAAGGTGGCTTCATTGCATATTCTTTAATGGGTGATCCAAATGCATGAATTCAAACAACTGAACCAGTGTTGTATAGACCAATGTTTGGATCCTTTGGTAAAGCAGTCAAATCAACATCTGTAATATTTACATCCAAACTTGCAATAGATAATGGTCTTAAAAGAAGGATCAATTGTGACAAAAAATTACTCCCTGTAAAGAATTGCCGTTCTATTGGAAAAAAAGACATGTTGTATAATGATTCAACTCCTGACATTGATGTTAACCCTGAAACATATGAGGTAAAAGTTGATGGAAAAATCACAACTACTGATCCTGCAACTAAACTATCTTTAGCTCGATTATACCACTTGTTTTAATATATTTCAAAAACTTTACATTTTTGAATTAGTTAAAATCGATCAATATTTGATCTATACTTTTCTGGAAAAACTACTATTATTTAAGAAAAAATTTAGTGAAAACTATATGTACCATTACTAAAAATGATCTACTGTGGTTAGGATAAAATCCATCTATTTTCTTGCAGCTGTATCACTATTAGCTATAGTTGCATTTGCTAGTTTACCACAAACTGTTTTTGCAGCCGGTGCCATTTCTGAGGGATTTGCAGTAGGAGAAGCATTACCTGAATGGATCGGATGGGCAATCGTAGTTGGATTAGGAATGGTTTTCGCTGTAATTATTACCATAGAGGTAAAGATTGAGGAAAAATATCTAGGTCTTACCCAGACTTCTGAGATGTTTAATACTGCCGGCAGAACCATCAAAACTGGTCTAACAGCTGCAGCCATTGTCTCTGCCTGGACTTGGGCTGCCACTTTATTACAATCATCAACTGTCGCATATCAATATGGAATTAGTGGTCCATTTTGGTACGCTGCAGGTGCATCTATTCAGGTATTATTATTTGGAATTTTAGCAATAGAACTAAAACGTAAAGCACCAAATGCTCACACTTTCCTAGAAATCATTCGCGCAAGATATGGTAATGGTTCTCACAAAGTATTCTTGGTATTTGCACTGATGACTAACATGATTGTAACTGCCATGTTACTCCTTGGAGGTTCTGCTGTAGTTAACGGTCTTACTGGAATGGATATTTCACTAGCTGCATTCTTGATTCCAGTTGGTGTTATGATTTACACTCTTGTTGGTGGATTAAAAGCGACTTTTGTTGCAGATTACATGCATACTATAATTATATTTGTCACAATCTTGACTTTTGTTACAGCAGTATACGTCAATACTGACATTACTGGTGGTATTGAAGGCATGTATACTAAACTAGTAGAGGCTGCAAAGATTAATCCTGTTGAGGGTAATGCCGCAGGTGCGTTCTTAACAATGGCATCTGCTGGTGGTTTGATGTTTGGTATCATTAACATAGTTGGAAACTTTGGAACGGTATTTGTTGACCAGGCGTATTGGCAGAGAGCAATTGCTGCAAAGCCATCATCTACTGTCAAAGGTTTCTTACTTGGAGGCGCATGTTGGTTTGCAATTCCATTTACTCTTGCTACTACGATGGGACTGACGGCGATAGCGCTTGATGTAGACTTGACTCCAGAACAAGTTCAAATGGGTCTAGTAGTTCCAGCAGCAGCAACTGCACTAATGGGTGAAATTGGTGCAATTATGGTATTGACAATGTTATTCATGGCAGTTACTTCCGCAGGATCTGCAGAATTAATCGCTGTATCTTCTCTAGTTACATATGATCTGTATCGGACGTACAAGAATCCAAATGCTACAGGTAAGCAGCTAGTCAAAGTCTCCCGTATTACAATCGTGGTCTTTGGAATTGGTATGGGTGGTCTGGCGGTAGTGTTACTTGGAATGGGATTGAGTCTCGGCTTTGTCTACTTGGCTATGGGTATCTTGATTGGTTCGGCAGTAGTTCCGATTGCACTTACCATCCTCTGGAAGAGGACCAATAGAGTTGCCGCTAC